>NZ_JANSHO010000059.1:6638-86004 GCF_047502635.1 Synechococcus sp. RC10B2 | reverse complement strand
TACTGATCAATCCATCCTCCTTCCGAAGTTGGTTTGCTAAGTGCTGCTATTGTACTCCTTGAGCCCTTAACAGGCTGTACAAGGGTTGCAATTGCTTTTTTCTTCATTGCTTTTTCCTCACTATCGCCACCTAAACACACTGACAGGTTGTTTTCCGCAGGAGGAGTGGCCGCTCAACTAGAGAAAGCTTAGCCTCGAAACCAGCTTGTTGGGAGTGATGAGAAGCACTGACACCTAGGTTTATACTGCTTGGCAGCTTCAGGATCCCTAGGCTAAGCAGCCAGAGAGTCATTTTCAGCTGTCGAGGAAAAAGAGCTGGTGGAGGGTTTCCCAGGCAGGCAAAAAAAGGGAAAAATTGAAAAGCATTTGGCTTGGTAAGGAGGATCTTGTGCATCCAATCGCGATGGGATCCCTGGCTAGCTTTATCGCCGGCTTGGCGACGGGGCTGGGGGCTTTGCCGGCCCTTTTTCTTCCCTCGCTCTCCGAAAGGGTACAAGGGATCCTGCTGGGGTTTGGGGGTGGGGTGATGCTGGCGGCCACCTCTTTTTCCCTGCTGGTGCCGGGCACCGAGGCAGCCATAGCGCTGGGGTATTCCCCATTTGGGGCGGCTGTGGTGATGGTGGCAGGCCTGTTGTTGGGGGCGATCTTCCTGGAGAGTGCCCACCGCTTTTTTCCCCACGAGCACTTTTTCAAAGGGGTTGAAGGGGAGAACCGCGCCCATTTGAAACGGATTTGGCTGTTCATCATTGCCATTGCCCTGCACAATTTCCCGGAAGGACTGGCGGTGGGGGTGGGATTTGCCACCGGCCAAGTCAGCGATGGGTTGGCGCTGGCCCTGGGGATCGGCCTGCAGAACATGCCGGAAGGGCTGGTGGTGGCCTTGTCGCTGGCCAGCCAGGGGTATTCGCGGCTGTTTGCTTTTGCCATTGCCCTGCTGACCGGGCTGGTAGAGCCCATCGGCGGCATCGTGGGAGCGACGGTGGTCACTTTGGCTCAGCCGCTGCTGCCCTGGGGCATGGCCTTTGCCGCTGGTGCGATGTTGTTTGTGATCTCGGATGAGATCATCCCCGAGTCGCACCGGCAGGGGTTGGAGCGGGAGGGCACCTTTGGCGTTCTCAGTGGGTTTGTGGTGATGCTGCTGCTGGATATTGCCCTGGGTTAAAAAGGGATCCCGTCCTGAGGTGAGGTTTTATGCTGAGCAACGAGCCTTTTCTGTGGCGGGGAAGAGGGGATCATGCCTGCCTGCTGCTGCACGGGTTGGGGGGTGGCGTCTACGAGTTGCAGTGGCTGGCGGAGCGGCTGTTGGCAGCCGGCCTGACGGTGCAGGGGTTTAACTATCCCGGCCACGACCGCCCGGCACCCCGCATGCCCCCTTCCCGCTGGACGGAGTGGTACGGGCGGGTTTTGGAACATTACCTGGCGCTGCAGCAGGAGTACCCGCGCCTTTCGCTGGTGGGGTTTTCCACCGGCTGCCTGTTGGCGCTGCACCTGGCCTTTGCCCACCCTGTCCACAAATTGGTCCTGCTGGCGCCGTTTTTTGCCATTCGCCACCGCTGGTACTATCTCTTTCGCCCGGAGCAGTACCTCAACAGCCTGGGCTGGCTCTTGGAAGAGGTTCCCCGCTTTCGCCTGCCGATTCGGGATGGCGATGTCCGCGCGTTGGCAGAAAGAGTGGCCTATTTGCGCAGCTTCAATCTAACGGCGGTGCGCAGCGCCCTTGAGCTCATCGAGCGGGTCAGGGGGGAAGTAGCCAGCATCCAAGTTCCCACCCTCATCCTGCAGCCGCGCCAAGATACAGTGGTGGATCCCGACCAGGCGGCGTGGCTCTACCGGGAGCTGGGATCCGCCGAGAAGACCCTGCATTGGCTGGAGCGCTCCGACCACGTTCTCACCTTGGACTGCGAGCGGGAGACGGTGTTTGCCCAGGTCTGCGCCTTTCTCACCCCGGATCCCGCTCCAGCCGCATCAGCGTAACCCGCTGCCAGGCGCCGCCCTCGTCGTAGTCGCGCACCAGGCGCAGCAGGTGGCGGCCCTCCGGCCCTTCCGGAAACCAGCTCAGGCTGAGGGAAAAGCGGCGATCCCGATGAAGGGTGGGGATGGGCAAGGGATCCGGCCCGCCCATCCACAGCCCCCCCGGCAAGGGATCCCAAGGGCTGGCCCACTCTGAGAGATCTACATGAGTTTCGCTAAGCAAGCTATCGGCAGCAGAAAAGCTCTGGGCGATCCCCCGCCATCGCCCTTGCAAGGCCTCTCCCAGTTGCGCTTGGGTCAGCGCAGGAAAGTCGGCCCCAAGATCCAGCACCTGGCCGCGCCGCTCCAAGATGACCGTCACCCGCACCAGGCGGCCCTGGGGATCCCACTGCTGCACCACCCGCGCCTTGCGCTCTCCCCAAAGAAAGCCCTGCTCGACGGCAAAATCGCCAAACGGTGCCAGCTGCAGCCGCCCGTTGGAAAAGGAGCCATCGGGGAAAAAGCGCAAGCCGGGCGAGAAATCTTGATAGACCCAGCTCTGGCGGCTTGTTGGGGTAGGGGATCCCTCTAGGGGGTAGTAGGCATTGGTTTGGCGGATTGCGTCCCGATCCAAAGCCTCAAAGGTGATGAGGCTGCGCTTTTGGCCCACCAGCTCCCAGCCGTGGGCGGTGGGTCGATACTCGGAAAAGAGCCCGTGCCATTCTCCCAGGTGCAGGGCCAGGCATTCTCTCTGGGTTGTCATGAAGCACTGTGAAGTAACATTAGGGAGACGCAACGCGGAAGACAGAGCCGATGGGGAGGAAGTTCCGAGGTGGCATTTTACTGGTTTTGGGGTTTATGCTCTCGCCCTTTTCCTGGTGGAACGATTTGTTCTTCAACCTACCCATTGCCTATGGATTTGGCTACCTCTGCAGCTTGTGGCAGCCCCAGTGGCTTTTGGGAGGAACCCTTGCCGGGTACTGGCTTTCCAACTTGATTGGCCTTCTCCTGATGCAGTTTGGCGCTACTGATGTGGTTGAGCAAGGGGATAAACCCCGCAACCTAAAGCGCGATCTCGTTATTAGTTTGGCTTCTTCTACTGCCTACACTTTGGCGATCCTCGGGCTGGTGCAGCTTCACCTTGTCGATATCGGCGCCCTCTTCCCCACTTCTTAAGCTCATGCCCCTCCCTCTTTTCTGGACAACGCTGGCGGAAGGGATCCTCGCCTTTATTGCCACCCACATCGACGACTTTTTTGTGCTGGTTGTGTTGTTTGCCCAGGTGCAGATCCAACCTACTTGGAAGGGCTGGCAGGTTTAGCTGGGGGGCTACTTGGGCTTGGCAGGATTGATCTTGATCAGCCTTTTGGGGTACTTGGGGGGCCTGGTGCTGCCGCCATCTGCCATTGGCCTGCTGGGACTGATCCCGCTGGCGGTGGGCGGCTGGAAATTGTGGCGATCTGAAGCGGAAGAAGCCCTGTCGAAAGAGCTGGAAAAACTGCAAGATCGACCACCCGCAAAGACTGGGCTGCTCTTTTTGCCCTCGCCAGCTCTGCTGTCCATGCTCCTCACCTTTGCCAATGGCGGGGATAACATCAGCTTGTACGTTCCTTTGTTTGCCGGCAGCACCCCTCTCCAGTTGGCTCTCTTTTCTATAATTTTCTTTTTGATGAAAGGGCTGTGGTTTGCCATGGCTCAAAGGCTGACGGTGCAACCGGAAGTGGCCAAGATCTTGGCTGAACAGGGAGAGCGCTGGGTACCCTGGATTTTGATGAGATTAGGGGTGTGGATCCTGTTCAAAAACGAAACTTGGCGATGGCTGCTCGGGATCCCGTAGCGGGCGGAGTCCCTTCGAGTTTCAGTCGTTGTGCCGCTCTGAAGCCGGATCCTAGTTCAGATCTTCGTGGCGGTGTTCCCGTTCCCGCCAATCAAATAGCGGCGTTCTTCCGCGCTTGTGGGGGACTGATTGAGTTGTGCAATTAGTTGTGCAATTAAGCGACGTAAAGTAGCCGTGCCCTAACCATAAACTGACGCAAAATAATCAACGAGAATCCATCAAGGACTGGTGAGGACAGTTCAAGATCAGAACCATCCAATCATCAAAAAATGGGGTAGGCCAAATTAACTTATCAAAGGATCGTCAAAAGATCCCAGAATGCGCACTTCTGGCTCTAGGAATATCGACCATCGTTGATAAACCTTTTCTTGGGCCAAGCAAATCAGACGGTAGATGTCGTTGGCGCTGGCCTGACCACAATTGAGGATGAAGTTGGCATGGCGCTCGGAGATCTGGGCCCCGCCAATCCGGTAGCCCTTCAGACCGACCTGCTCAATTAGCCAGCCGGCAGGATAGGTTTCGGGGTTGCGAAAGACGCTGCCACAACTGGGCAGATGATAGGGCTGAGAGCTCAGGCGCTGGTTGAGGTGGCGCTGGGTTTGTCGCTGCACCTGAGCCGGATCCCGGCCTGGGAGTAACTGCAGCGTTGCCCCCGTCACCGTCCAAGGAGAGTCCTGTAGCCGCGAGCGGCGGTAGCCAAATTGCAGATCGACCGGTTCTAAGCGGCAGGGCTCCTGCTCTTCATCCAAAATCTGCACTTCCACCAACACGTCCGACATGGCGCGCCCGTGGGCGCCGGCATTCATCACCACCGCTCCCCCCAGCGTGCCCGGGATCCCGATGGCCCACTCCAAGCCACTCCAGCCCCGCTTGGCGGCTGCCCGCGCCAGGTTAACCAAAGGTTCTCCGGCAGCGGCCCAGATCCTCCCCCCCTCCAACAGTTGCATCCCGCGCAAACGCCGGGTGTGGATCACCAGCCCCGGCAGGCCGGCATCGCTGATGAGCAGGTTGCTGCCCGCCCCCAACAGTGTAACCGGGATCCCTTGCGCCCGCGCCCAGGCCAAACATTGCTGCAGCTCCAGATTGTTGTGCGGCTCGCAATACCACTCCGCCTTGCCGCCCACCCGAAAGCTGGTCAGAGGGGCCAAGGGGATCCCCGCTTGAATCCGTCCAGAGAGTCGGGCAACGCTTGAGGCATTGGGCACGCAGGGAGCTGTAGTCATGATGCCAATACCTCAGAAGCCCCCATCTCCCTGATCCCATCCTCCGCTTGCCCCGGCAATTTCCCTTCAAAGTTTGCCAGAGGCTGCTCCCCCAGCCGAGCCGCATAGGCCCGCATCGTAGCGGCTATCTGTTGATTGAGATCGCCTGCGCCCAAAAAAATTGCCAGATCTCCAGGTTGCAAGATAGACGGCAACACCTGCGGCAATTGCGGCAAAGAAGACACATAACGTACATGGGGATGGTGCTCCGCCACCGACACGGCCAGCCGCAAGCTGTCGGAGCCCTCAGGCGCTGCTTCTCCCGCCCCATAAGTGGGCACGATCACCACCACCTGCGCATCCGCAAAGCAGCAAGCAAAGTCCTGGAACAACTTGGCCAAGCGGCTGTGGCGATGGGGCTGGAACACCGCCACCACCCGCCGCTGCTGCAGCCGTGCCGCCCGCAGCGTAGCCCGAATCTCGCTGGGATGATGGGCATAGTCGTCGATAAAGGTGACCCCACCCACCTCGCCCCTGTGCTCAAAGCGGCGCCGCACTCCCGGAAACTGGGCCAGAGCAGAGGCAATCACGGGGAACTCCAAGCCCAGCTGCCGCCCCACGGCAACCGCGGCCAGAGCATTGCTGAGGTTGTGGGATCCCAGCACCTGCAGGCGGAGCTGGCCGAGGAGGGATCCCCTTTCCCAGATCTCGGCAGAGGTGCAATCGGCAGTGTAGAGGATCTGACGGGCCTGGTACTGGGCTTGGGGATGGCCGGCCAGGCTGTAGCCGATGTCCACCTTGAGGTGGGTGGCCACGTTGGGGCAGTCCAGACAGGCCACCAGGGTTTGGCTCTGCTGCCCATACTGCTGAAAGGCCCGGATCACCTGCTCCAGATTGGCGTAGTGATCCGGGTGGTCTAGCTCAATGTTGGTGATCACGCCAATTTGGGGATAGAGCCGCACCAGGGATCCATCCGACTCGTCCACCTCGGCTACCAGGTATTCCCCCTGGCCTAGACGGGCATTGCCATCCCAGGCGTCCATCTCCCCGCCGATGATCAAGGTGGGATCCCAGCCCGCCGCCAGTAACATGTAGCCAATCATGCTGCTAGTAGTGGTCTTGCCGTGGGTGCCCGCCACCCCAATGCTGGGACGATGGTTAAACAGGGCAGCCAGCAAATCGGCTCGATGCCAAACCTTTAGTCCCTTGTCCAGCGCCGCCGCTAATTCCGGGTTGGTGGGGCGAATGGCGCTGGAGTAGACCACCTGGGGATCCCCGGCCAAACCCTCCAGAGTGTGCCCCTGAATAAAGCGCACCCCCAAGGCTTCCAGGCGACGGGTGCGGCCATTGGCGGCAATATCCGACCCTGAAACCCGAAACCCCTGCTTGGCCAAAATGTAAGCCAGAGCCGACATCCCGACCCCGCCGATCCCGACAAAATGATAAGCCGGAAGTAGCGGGTTCAACGGATCTAAATTTTTCGCAGGCGGAGATGGAGAACGAGCTGGCGCCGGCGCAACGGCATCTTTCCCCCCAACTGTTTCCACCATCGCAACTCCACCTCACTCCTCGCACCACACCTAGAAATCGGCACCTGCAGAAAGGCCCCGGACACGGCAGATCATATCAGGAATCCCTTGGGTTAGGTAGCCGACGAAGGTCGACAACCGAAGACAAGCCGGAGAAAAACGAATACCCGAAAAATAAACACATGAGAAAAACCTGGACATCCTTGCCCCATAAACTTTACATTTATTAAAGAATTGCAACTGTAACGACCGACCTCAACCGCAAAACTCAACGAGTAGGGAACGATGAATCAGCGGCTACTCTGGTCTATTGCGGGAGCTGGATTGCTGGCCGGAACTGGGCTGGCCTGGCTGGGCCTGAGCCAGCAGGCGGCCACCCAATCCGTATCAGAGAATGCAACGGAGGAGACGCGGCTACCTCCCCGCGTTGGCGCCCTGGGTCGCCTGGAGCCGGAAGGAGAGGTGGTGCGGGTGGCCGGCCCTCCGGGAGAGCGACTGGGAGAGCTGCTAGTGGCCGAAGGGGAGCGGGTGAGGGCGGGGCAAGTGTTGGCCCGTCTGGAAAGCTATCGAGAGCGCCTGGCCGAGCGGGAGTATGCTGCTGCCCAACTCCAAGAAGCCCGCGCCCGGCTGGAGGCCGAGACCCGCTTTGGCCAAGCTCAAGTGGAAGAGGCGCGCACCCGCCTCAGCCGCCTAGACGAACCGCAACAGATGCAGATCCGATCCCAGGAAGCGGTGGTGGAGCGCCTTCGGGCGGAGCTGGCCGATGCCGAGGCCAACCTGGCTCGCTTCCAGGCCCTGTGGCAGGAGGGGGCTATCTCCCAGCAGGAGCTAGACCAGAAAGCTCTGCTGGTGCGGCAACGGCAGGAGGACTTGCGGGCTGCCGAGGCCACTCTGGATCAACTGCGCCTGGCCCGCGAGCGGGATCTGCGCAACGCCCAAGCCCAGGTGCAAGCTGCTGAAGCGGGGCTGAGGCGGGCGCAAGCGCAAGTGCAACTGGGATCCCTGGCCCGCAACCTGGAGCTGGCGGAGGCCCGTCTGGAGCGCACCCTCATCCGCGCCCCCCGGGCCGGCCAGGTGCTCAAGATCCGCACGCGGCCTGGGGAAGTTATCGCTGCCGACACAGGGATCCTCGAGCTGGGCAACACCGACCAGATGATGGTGGTGGCGGAGGTCTACGAAACCGACATCCTGCGGGTGCGGCCCGGACAACGGGCCACCATCAGCAACCGCGCGCTGCCAGAAACGCTGCAGGGCCGGGTGGAGCGGGTGGGCCTGCAGATCGGCAAAAAAGACGTGCTCAACACCGACCCCGCCGCCGATGTGGATGCCCGCGTGGTGGAGGTGTACATCCGCCTGGATCCGGAAAGCAGCGCCCGCGTGGCCGGCCTGACCAACCTGCAGGTGGATGTGGCCATCGAGGTCGAGGGGTAGGAGGGGGGAATGTCCGGCCTGTTCAGCGTAGCGTTTATCGGGCGGCGCATCCCCTTGGCCTGGCTGCAGTTGACGCGGGAGAAGATCCGCCTGCTGGTGGCCCTGGCGGGCATTGCCTTTGCCTGCATTCTCATGTTCATGCAGTTGGGCTTCCAGGACAGCCTCTTGGAAAGCGCCATCCGCTTCCACGTCGCCCTCAAAGGGGAGATCTTCCTGGTCAGCCCCCAGTCCAACGCCCTCATTGCCATGAACACCTTTTCCCAGCGGCGGCTCTACCAGGCGTTGGGCTTTGAGGGGGTACGGGCCATCTCGCCCGTCTATGTGGGCTTTGCCCTCTGGAAAAACCCCCAGACCCGCCGCACCCGCAGCATCTTTGTGGTGGGGGTGGATCCCTCTGCCGACCTGCTGGAGTTGCCGGAGCTGACCCCCGACAAGTTGGAGGAGATCAAGAAAGCAGACGTGGTGCTCTTCGACCGCCGCTCCCGCAGCGAGTTTGGCCCCATCCCGGAGTGGTTTGAGGCCGGTCGAGAAGTTTTTACTGAAGTAGGCAACCGCCGCGTCCAGGTGGGGGGCCTGTTCAAGATGGGGGCCACCTTTGGCGCCGATGGCACCATCCTCACCAGCGACCTCAACTTCCTGCGCATCTTTCCCCAGCGGGAGCGCGGCCTGGTGGATATCGGCGTAGTGCAGCTGCAGCCGGGAGTGGATCCCCAGCCGTTGGTGCAGCAGATGCGGGCCTTGCTGCCGGAAGATGTGCGGGTGCTGTCGCGGGCAGAGTTTATCGATATGGAGCAAAGCTACTGGGAGGAGGGCACGGCCATCGGCTTTATTTTCGGCCTGGGGGTGGCCATGGGCTTCATCGTCGGCATTGTGATTGTCTATCAGATCCTCTACACCGATGTATCCGATCACCTGGCGGAATATGCCACCCTCAAGGCCATGGGCTACACGGATACTTACCTGTTGGGGGTGGTGTTTCAAGAAGCTATTTTGCTGGCCGGCTTGGGGTATATTCCAGCTTTTGCCCTGGCAGTTTTGCTCTACGATTTGACGGCCAATGCTACGTTGCTGCCGATCGCCATGACCTTCAACCGGGCGGTGTTGGTGCTGCTGCTGGCAGTGAGCATGTGCTTTATCTCGGGGGCCATTGCCGTGCGGCGGCTGCGGGCAGCCGATCCCGCCGACATTTTCTAAGTTTTGGCAAGAATGGAGGAGGCAGATGGATTGTTGAATAGCTTGATCAACTGCCCAAAGACTTCTGGGATCCCTTCAATAGGCTTCTGGATGGTTCAATCGCGGCGGTTCCGATGATGGCCCAAGCGGTTACTGAATTGAATTGTCAACCCAAGTTGTTTGAGATTTTGAGCTCCCTATGCTGCCTTCCCTTCTCGATCAAGCTGCCCTCGCTTCCACCCAACATGCCGTTGAGCCGGTGGTCAAAGCCGAAGGGGTGAACCACTACTTTGGCGAGGGATCCCTGCGCAAGCAAGTGCTTTTTGACATCAACTTCGTTTTGCAGCCGGGGGAGATCGTGTTGTTGACCGGCCCCTCTGGCTCCGGCAAGACCACGCTGCTCACGCTCCTGGGAGCTTTGCGCTCGGTGCAAGAGGGCAGCCTGCGGGTGTTGGGGCAGGAGCTGCGGGGCGCTAAGCCCAACACCCTCATCCAGATCCGCCGCCAGGTGGGGTACATCTTCCAGGCCCACAACCTGCTGCGCTCCCTGACGGCGGCCCAAAATGTGCGCATGGCCCTGGAGCTGCACAACGGCCTTTCTCCTCAACAGGTGCAGCAGCAGGCAGAAGCGATGCTGGCGGCGGTGGGTTTGGGGGATCGCGTCCACTACTACCCGGAGCAGCTTTCGGGAGGGCAGAAGCAGCGGGTAGCCATCGCGCGGGCCCTGGTCAGCCACCCCAAGTTGGTGCTGGCCGACGAGCCGACCGCAGCCCTGGACAGCAAGTCGGGCCGCGAGGTGGTGACCCTGATGGAGAAGTTGGCGCGAGAGCAGGGCTGCACCATCCTCATGGTGACCCACGACAACCGCATCCTCGACATTGCCGACCGGGTGTTGCACATGGAGGATGGCCGCCTGGAGAGCCAGGTTGTTGCCTAGTTTGCCGGGGCGTGGCGGCGGTACCACTCGATGGTGCGCTGCAGCCCCTCCCGCAGGCTCACCTTGGCCACAAAACCTATCCTCTCGCGGGCTTTGGAGACGTCCAAGCAGCGGCGCGGCTGGCCGTTGGGCCTGTCGGTTTGCCAGCGGATCTCGCCCCGAAACTCCATCAGCTCGCAGATGAGGGCGATGAGATCCCGAATGGAGATCTCCTCGCCGGTGCCCAAATTGAGTGGCTCAGGGCTGTTGTAGAGCTGGGTGGCCAGGAGAATTCCCCGAGCCGCATCTTCGGCGTAGAAAAACTCGCGGGTGGGGCTGCCATCTCCCCACACCTCGACGTAGTTCTGGCCCCGCTGCTGGGCTTCATGCACCTTGCGGATCAAGGCCGGGATCACGTGGGAGCTTTCCGGATCGAAGTTGTCCATGGGGCCGTAGAGGTTTACCGGCAGGAGGTAGATGCCGTTGAAGCCGTACTGCTGCCGGTAGGCCTGCAGTTGCACCAGCAGGGCTTTCTTGGCGATGCCGTAGGGGGCGTTGGTCTCCTCCGGGTAGCCGTTCCAGAGATCTTCTTCCTTGAAGGGGACGGGGGTGAACTTGGGATAGGCGCAGATGGTGCCCACGCAGACAAACTTCTCCACCCCCGCCAGGTAGGCGGCGTGGATGAGCTGGGATCCCATGATCAGGTTGTCGTAGAAGAGCTCCGCCGGCTTGGCCTGGTTGAGGCCGATGCCGCCCACATGGGCCGCCAAATGGATGACGACATCTTGTCCCTGCACCACCTCTTGGCAGACCTCCCAGCGGCGCAGGTCGTGGGTGCGGGAGCGTGGGATCCGCACCTGCTCCGGCTTGACCCCCAGGAGTTGCAACTGCTGCAGGACGTGTTTGCCCAAAAAGCCGCTCCCTCCGGTAAGCAAGATGCGCTTTTGGCTGAGATCGATGGCACTGGACAAGCTGTTGGGCGTCATGGCTGGCGCGGAAAATCCCCGGCTTTCATTATGGGGTAAGGCGGCAGCTCCTAACTGCCCAAGCCTGAAGACAGCTCTGCCTGTAGCCGCTCCTGGGCCACCTGCAGGGCTTGGGCCAGTTTCTCTGGCTGTTTGCCGCCGGCCTGGGCCAGGTTGGGCCGCCCACCGCCACCGCCGCCTGTCAGCTTGGCGATCTCGCCGATAAAGGAGCCCGCTTTGAGACCAAGTTTCTGCACCGCCGGGCTAAAAGCCGCAACCAGGCTGACCTTGCCAGCTTCCGGCACCGATCCCAGCACCACTGCCCCTTCTCCCAGTTTGTGGAGCAGATGTTCGGCAGCAGTTTTCAGCGCCTCGGGGGGAGTGGATCCCAGTTCCGCCGCCAAGATCTGCAGATTGCCAACAGCTACAGCCTGGGGCAGGAGCCGCTCTGCCTGCAGCAAGGCCAATTGGCTGCGCGCCTCCTCGAGCGCCCTCTGGGCGGCCTTCAGCTCCGCCTGCAAAGCCGCCACCCGCTCCGGGATCTCCTGGGGCTTGGCCTTGAATTGGGCGCTCAGCTCCCGCACGACGCTATCCCGCTCGTTTAGGTATTCCAGCACCGCCGGCCCAGCTACCGCCTCGATGCGGCGGATCCCGGCCGCTACGCCACTCTCGGAGATGATCTTGAACAGGCCGATCTCGGCAGTGTTGCTGACGTGGGTGCCGCCACAGAGCTCCATTGACACCCCCGGAAAGTCAACCACCCGTACCTCGGCGCCGTATTTTTCCCCGAACATGGCTATTGCCCCCCTGACCTTGGCCTCTGCCAGGGGCATGATGGAGACTTGCGCAGGATGGGCCTCGGCAATCCAGGTGTTGACCAGATCCTCAACCTGCTGCAGCTCTTCGGGGGTGAGGGGACGCGAGAGGGTAAAGTCGAAACGCAGCCGGTCAAAAGCCACTAGAGATCCCGCCTGGCTAATAGAGGGATCGACAACCTTTTTCAGGGCTGCCTGCAGCAGGTGGGTGGCTGTGTGGTGGGCCTGGGCGCGCCGCCGGCAGGCCAGGTCAATCTGGGCCTGCACCGGATCCCCCACCCGCAGGATCCCCCGTTCTACCCGGCCAAAGTGGACAAACAGATCCCCCCGCTTCTGCACATCCTCCACCCGCACCAACACTCCGTCGCCGGCCAGGTAGCCGCGATCCCCGATTTGGCCCCCGGACTCCGCATAAAAAGGCGTGCGATCCAAAACCACCTGCACCGACTGCCCGGCCTCTACCTGGGGCACCGACTTCCCTTCCACCAGCAGGGCCTCCACCACGCCGCGGGCAGAAGACTGGCTGTAGCCCAAAAACTCCGTCTCGATTAAAAACTCGGCCAGCTCGTCCAGGGATCCCTGGGCCGTGACGTCGAGGGTTTGGTGGGCGGCGCGGGCCCGCTGCCGCTGTTTTTCCATCTCTTGCTCGAAGCCCTGCACATCCACGCTAAAGCCGCGCTCCTGGGCAATTTCCTGGGTCAGCTCCAACGGGAAGCCGTAGGTGTCGAAGAGCTTGAAGGCGTCGGCACCCGAGATCTGCTTGGGCGCGCCACTGGCCGTGACGTTGGCAAACAGATCAAACAGCAGCCGTTCCCCCCGCTCCAGGGTCTTGAGAAACTGCTCCTCTTCCCGCTGCAGCTCGGCCTTGATCACCGCCTCCCGCTCCCGCACCTCCGGATAGGCGGCCTCCGCCAACTGGATGGCCGTCTCCACCACCGGCAGGGTAAAGGGCTCGCCGATCCCCAAGAGGCGCCCGTGGCGCACCATCCGCCGGATCAGCCGCCGCAGCACATAGCCCCGGTCCACGTTGGAGGGGATCACCCCATCGGCAATGAGATGCATCACCGCCCGCGCGTGATCCCCAATTACCTTGAGGGAGACTTTCTGCTCGGGGCTGGCCTGGAAGTAGTCCACCCGGGCAATCTCGGCCGCCTTCTGCACAATAGGGAAGATCAAATCGGTCTCATAGTTGTTGGGGACTCCCTGCAGCACCTGAGCCAGCCGCTCCAGTCCCAGGCCGGTGTCGATGTTTTGCCTGGCCAAGGGAGTGAGGCGGCCCTCGCTGTCCCGGTTCAGCTCCATGAACACCAGGTTGTAGATCTCCAAAAAGCGAGAGTCGTCCCCTAGGTCGATCTGCTCATCCCCCAGCTCCGGCTTGAAGTCGTAGTAGATCTCCGAGCAAGGGCCACAGGGGCCGGTGGGGCCGGCAGCCCAGAAGTTGTCCTCCTCCCCCATGCGCCGGATGCGGTGGGGTGGGATCCCGATCGCATCGCGCCAGAGGGCAAAGGCCTCCTCATCTTCTCGAAAGACGCTCACCACCAGGCGCTCTGGCGGCAGGCCAAACACCTCTGTCACCAGCTCCCAGGCCCAGGTGATGGCTTCTTTTTTGAAGTAGTCGCCAAAGCTGAAGTTGCCCAGCATCTCAAAAAACGTGTGGTGGCGGGCCGTCCGTCCCACGTTCTCGATGTCGTTGGTGCGCACGCATTTCTGGGCAGTCGTGACCCGTGGGTACTGTGGATCCTGATGGCCGAGGAAAATCGGCTTGAAGGGCAGCATGCCGGCGATGGTCAGCAGCACCGTCGGATCCTCCGGCACCAAGGAGGCGCTGGGCAATACCTGATGGCCCCGCTGGGCGTAGAAATCCAGAAAAGCCTGCCGGATGGCGGCACCGGAGAAGGATGGAGACATGGCCAAGGCAAAGGGTAACTGTATTGATCAATTCTAGGTTTTTTGGCTCTGGGGCAGTTGAACTCCCGCTCTCGGATGGGGCCAGTGTCGCTCCCCAAAGCGACACAATCTAAGCGATTTCTCTGATTGAGCCCAAGTGGGCAAACGCTAGGATCAGCCTGTTCGAGGCGGATGCGCAAGATTTTTCTCTCCTTGGTCTAGGCTAGATGTATCTCTAGCAACTTGCTTGCCCGCCCATCGGCCCCGTCTCGGTTACCTAGACGTCAGCCGGTAGCGCCTGAATGATATGCCCAACTGCTACTGCCTCAATCCGGACTGTCTGCGGCCGGAAAATCCCCCGGCTGCCTCCACCTGTGCCTTCTGCGGGCAGCCGCTGCTGCTGCGCAATCGCTATCGCGCCTTCAAGCGTCTGGGGCAGGGGGGATTTGGCGCCACCTTCTTGGCCCGCGATGAGGACATGCCCTCCAAGCCCTGGCGGGTGATCAAGCAGTTGCGCCCGGCTGAAAATTCGCCCCAACTGGCCAGGCTGGCGGAGGAACTGTTTAACCGCGAGGCCGAGGTGTTGGAGCGCCTGGGGGAGCACTCGCAAATCCCCAAGCTCTACGCCCACTTCCAAGAAGGCGGCAAATTCTACTTGGTGCAGGAGTTTATTGAGGGGATCACGCTTGCCCAGGAGATGCGGCGCAACGGGCCTTTTTCCGAAGAACAGGCTCGGCAGGTGATGCAGGAGGTGCTGCTCATCCTCAGCTATGTCCACAGCCACAACACCGTCCACCGCGACATCAAGCCGGCCAACCTGATTCGCCGCAAAGAAGATGGCCGCCTGGTGCTAATCGACTTTGGGGCGGTGAAGCAGCTTGGGCCAGGCCACACGTTGTCGGAGGAGGGAACGGCCATTCGCTCCCTGGGCTTTTCTCCGCCGGAGCAGATGGCCGGCCAGGCGGTAGGCCCCGCCAGCGATCTCTACGCGCTGGCCGCCACCTGCCTCAACTTGATGACCCTGGAGTCGCCGGCCAAGTTTTACGACCACAACACGGGCCAATGGGATTGGTCGGATCGCCTGCAGCTCAGCCCCGAGTTCGACGCCATTTTGCGCCGCATGCTGCACCCGGTTATCAGCCAGCGCTTTGCCACGGCTACCGAGGCGTTGCGGGCTCTGCAAGGGATCCCGGTGCAGGAGGGCCCGCCTTCCTCGCCGGTCATCTTGCCCCCTTCTCCCTTGACTGCCGGCTCCAGCCCGTTGCTGATCTCCGACCATTGGACCAGACGCCGTTCAACCTCCCCCCCCCCTGCCCGAACAGATGGGTTCTCGCCTACGCCGCTCCCTCGGCCCGGCGCGGGAGACATGCTGCCCCTGGGATCGGTTCCCACCGGCTGGGGGAGCACCACCGGTTTTACCCAACTGGGCCAAGCCAGCCGCATCACCGGCGGCGGGCAGATCAAGCCAGCCACCCCGCCGCGCATCCCGTCTTTGGCGGGGGCGGATCTGCGGGGCAAGTCTTTTGCCAACCAGAACTTAGCCGGTTACGACTTGCGCTGCGCCGACCTGCGGGGGGCCGATTTTTCGGGGGCCAACCTGCAGGGAGCCGATCTGCGCGGGATCCGCTTCAACACACCGCAACCCCGCTGGCTGCGCTTTTTGAGCCGGCTCCTCGGCTCGGCCAAAACCTTGGGCGAGATCCTAGCAGGCCTGGGAGGGCTCTTGGGAGCCGGGAGCCTGGCGTTTTTGCTCGTCCATCTCGCCACGCGCAATGTGGTTTATGCCTTGGGGGCGGCTGGGATGGCTTTGGTGGTAGCCGGGTCGGTGCTCTGGTCTGCAGGCGGCAGAACTTCCCTGCCACGCCAAGCCGAAGAAAAGGGCAAGCGCTTCACCAGCTTTTACAAAGCGGATCTGCGAGGGGCACAGATGGATAGGAAGCTGCGGGAGTTCGCCCGCCGCCAGGGTGCCATCTTGAGCTAGAGCAGATCCGTTCCCGCCTTAGGCTATGGGAGGAAGGCCTCTGCGGAGGGCCTGGCTCACCTGCTCCGCCAGAGGTCGGCAGGCCACGGCTTTCCCTTGCCGCCGATCCCCTGCCTGGTCGTAAAAGACGATGCCTTCGGCGCGGGAAAGGCCCAGGGCCAAAAACAGCAGCTCCAAAACCCCAAAGGAGGTGGCCTCTAAGTCCGGCGCTTGCTGCCGAAGTTCCGCCAGCGTGGCTTGGGCATCTTCCAGGTGGCCAAAGGCCGGGATCCACAGATGGCCGGGGGGCTCGGGTTCTGGGGGGGAGTCCGCCCCGGCGGAGCTTTCCACCACCCGCACCGTCAGCCAGCCACCATCGGGGTAGCGCAAGGTGGTGTACTGCAGGTGATCCAGGTGTTGGGCCACCTGGGTGAGCACCTCCGCCACCTGCTGCATCGCCGCTGTCGGGATCCCGTTCTGCGGGGCCTCCTCTACCAGCGTTGCTGCCTGGGCCGCCAGACTAGATACCATGATTGACAACCATCCTCATCTAAGTTCAGAATAGGTATTCGCAGCTCCTGGGGCTGTAGTTCAATTGGTTAGAGCACCGCCCTGTCACGGCGGAAGTTGCGGGTTCGAGCCCCGTCAGCCCCGTACCTGTTAGGAACACTGTAGCCTACATCGGCAAGCGGGTCAGCCCTGCTATTATAGGTACCTTGCTCCGTTAGGGTAGGGAGATGTGTGCCTTGCGGTATCTGCGCCCGGATTTGCTTCACCTCAAGCCCTATGATGCCGTGCCGCCCCAAGCTGCCGACAAGTTGGATGCAAACGAGTTTCCCTGGGATTGGCCGGTGGGCTTCAAGCAGAAACTCTCCCTCCTCTGGGAAAAAGGGATCCCGAGCAACCGCTACCCCGATGCTCATCACCAGGGCCTCAAGCAGGCCATCGCCGCCTATGCCGGGGCAGATCCGGCCCAGATTAGCCTGGGCAACGGTTCCGACGAGCTAATCCGCTCCCTGCTCATCGCCACCTGTGTGGGCGAGCGGGGCAGCGTTTTGGTTGCAGAGCCCACCTTTTCCATGTACGCCATCCTAGCCCAGAGCCTGGGGATCCCGGTGGTGCGGGTGCCCCGCCATCCCGAGACGTTTGCTCTGGATCTGGGGCGGTGTCAACAGGCCGTAGCGGAGCAGCGGGTGCGGGTGGTGTGCTTGGTAGATCCCAATTCGCCCACCGGCAATGGCCTGAGCACCGCTGAGTGGGAGTGGGTTGAAGGGTTGCCCGCCGAGATTTTGGTGATCCTCGATGAGGCCTATTTTGAGTTCAGCCAGCACACGGCCCTGCCCAAGCTGGCGGAGCACCCCAACTGGGTTATCTTGCGCACCTTCTCCAAAGCCTTTCGCCTGGCAGCTCACCGGGTGGGCTATGCCATCGGCCATCCGCAGCTTATCCAGGTGCTGGACTCCATCCGCCTGCCCTACAATCTCTCGGCCATCTCCCAGTGGGCCGTTCAGATCGCCCTGGAACATGCCGAGGAGTTTTTGGCCGACCTACCCCTCATCCGTCAGGAACGAGATGCCCTCTACCAAGCCCTGCAGGAACTGCCGGGGGTGCGGGTGTGGCCCAGCCAGGCCAATTTTCTCTACTTCCGGGTGGCAGGATGGGATCCCCAGGATCTGCAGCGGGCCTGGCAAGAGCTGGGAACTTGTGTGCGCTGTACCGGCGGCGGGCTGCGCCTAACGGTGGGCACCCCTGAAGAAAACCAACGCGCCCTGGAGCGGCTGCGGCAGATCTTGCGGTAGTTGGCTCTACTTCCAACTCCTTCTCAACCTGGGCCGAGCAATCGCTGAATCAGGCTATGAACTTGCTGGAGCTGCCTCTCGTTGAGCCGCTTCAGTTCCTCGCGGATTGCCACTTGCAGTCTCTGAGCTTCAGTTTGCTCCCGCTGCAGCAGCCAACTTTGAACAGGGCTGGGGTGCTCCACGAAGTCATGTGGCCAGGGATCCCATTCCTCCAGCTCGGGCTCTGCCTGGGGCAGTTGCTCACGCCAGCGCTCTTGAGCGCGGCTAAACTCCTCCGCCAAAAGATCGGTCGGTCGTCCCTCCGCCTGCAGAGAATCTCTGTACTTCTTGTGAACCAAAAGCCAGCGCTGCCGAATCTGAGAGCGTTGCCATCTTGGGATTCTACCGATTCTGTTTTCAGCAAAGCGCTCATAAAACCTGAGCGCATCTCGGTAGCAGCCCAGTCGCTCGTAGGCTAGGCCCACCTCCAGCGGCTGCAGCCACCAAGCGTGCTCCCCGCGCACACTGCTTACCACTTCCTGCAGAAAATCCCGCAGTCCAGGGAGCTTCCACCTCAGCTCATCCCAGTTGGTTTCCATGTCTCGAGCCATGCTGGCCACCAACTCGTAGTCATGTCCGCGCTGCCACGCCTGTGGGTGGGCCTGAACCACTTCCCAAAGCCTGCACCACTCGCGGCGCCGGATCAGGATTCGCAGCAGCAGCGGCCACTCTTTCAAGCGCTCCAGGCTGAGAATGACGTCGTTGATGTACTCCTCCCACTCGCCCGCGAGGGGACGTCCCGCCTCCTGCCATTTGCTCACCACTGCTGCGTCCTGCCGGTCTTTGGATAGCCACCTCACCTGGCCAGGCGGCTTCTCCAATTGGATCTTGGCTCGGTAGTAGCGGGAATGCTCCGTTTGGCCACCTTGATCCCAAATGGCAACTGCCTCCTCAAGTTTTTGTTGCTGGAAATAACAGATGCCGAGAATCTTGTGATATTGCCCTGCGAACGGCTGCCGCTGGCCAAGAAAGGCCAAACGCTCCCTCAAAGCCTCAAGAGTCTCTTGCCAAAAAAGTTCACGATCCTCCGGCTTAGGACAAAAAGTCCCTAGGTTATCGAAAACTTCCTCCAGCTCCGCCAAAAACTTCTCCACACAAACCTTCCAAGTCAGATCCGAATGCTTCGGGCTGACCTCAACGCTCAACCAATCTCGCACTCGAACTATCTGTCGAAAGCGCTCCATGGACTTGGCAGAGCTGCTTTGGGTTACCACCATCAAATCCACCAGAGGACCGTAGTTAGGGATCTCGGAGCACCTGGCAAAGTGAGTAGAACGATGCTGCTGCAACTCTGACCAGGCTTTTGCCTTCCAAAAGCACTCCCAGGCTTCTCGGATGAGATTTCTATTGGGTAGGGCGGATCTTTCCAAGCTTAAAAACTGACGGCCTGCAGAAACGTAATCCCTCTGCAGCTTGAGGATCCAAGCTTGGCATTCCTGTTCTAATTTCTGGTTGCCTGCCTGCCGAGCAAAGGCGCGCGCATCTTCCAAGAGCTCAGGATTTCCCTCCTCTACCCCTTGCCTAAGAAACCCAAGAGCCAAGTCCAGCACATCCTGTAAGTTTTTATCCGTCCAGTATTGGATGCCAGTGCCTTGAGCGAAGCCGGCCAGTACAGGCGGATGCGTTTGCCATTGGGATCGATCGGGCTGCAAATGAGAGTGATTGAGCCAAAAGTCAATCTCCAAGGCAGGATCCCAGAATTCCCGCCAGCCGGCTGCAGTATCCACAACAGCTAAGGCTTCGATGGGGCGGGTAATACCAACGTATAGCTGGTTGAGAAAATAATGTAGTTGCAGGGATACCTTCTCTGCAGCTTCTTGAGCGTAGTGGTTAAGCCTTCGGCTAAAGTTTTGTCGATAGCAGTCGCCAAACTTGTAGAGAATGATCTTTTTGAACTCCATGCCCTTGACAGCGGTAACAGTCTGCAGCAGCGCCGGCTTGAGATTTTGCTCCAGCTCTTCGGCAAAAACCCTCTGGAGGTCGGGATCTTGGCGCACGTAGTCCAGCTCCTCTCCTATAGAACAAGGCAGGATGCAAACTGTACCCGTGCTGTTCCTGAGCATACTCCTCAGCTCATGTTGAGTTAAGTTCTTGTCTTGGCCATCCAGTACAAACTTTTGAGCTGGCCTCCCCGGTTCCTGAAAACGCCAAGGCTGCTGTGGGCAAATCCCCCGATCATTGCTAAGAACTCGCCGCCACAAGTTGATAAGGTTGCTAAAACGAGTAATCTGAGGGCTACAGCGGTAATTATTTTTTAACTCCCGGGGACTTGGAATCTCGAGAGAATGGCCGGGCAACAAGTAAGCACGGATATGCTCGTAGAGATACCTCCTCAGGGCACCCCAACGAAATCCTGTAGGATTGATAGTTTGCAGAGGATCCCCAGCAAAAGCATAAGGTAAACGCTCGATAGCCCAATCCAACTTATATTTTCCCCAGGGGGACAAGCAGAAAACAATATTCAGTTCAAGCTGGGTAAAGTCTTGAACCTCATCACAGAAAATGACTGGGTGAATTGATCTAAGAAAACCATTCTGTAACACATCCCTAGCCAAATCTTGATCGTCCCAGTAGCTTCCGTAGGTAGTTCGTTCTTGATAACCCGGCCAAACTTGCTCGTATATTCGATCAAAGACTTCTACATTTACAGTGCGGTCGGCTTGAGGCAATTCCCGATAGCAATCTGGATCCAAGTAGTCGCTTACTCCATAGCCCTTGATCAGAGTACGAATCGTATGCCAAGCTAATTCTACATCACTGCGGCCGCGGTACCAGCTCCGGAATCGATAAAAATTGACATATCGCTCCGGTTGATAGCGTTCTTGTCTCTCTGGTGGAAGGCAGCTTAACAGGTAGTCCTGGAAGGTGCTAAAGAAAGCTTGACATCGCTCAATTTCCCCTTCTGAGAAGTCACTGCCTCTCTCTCGGTAACGATGGTTGACCCGCAAAATTGTACTTACCTTGCTGCGGGCTTGCTGTACTAGACTCGGGCTATAGGTTAAAAAGAGAGGACGGTACTGAAAGCTTCCTTTGCTTGAATCCTTCAGGTAATGGCTGCAGTAATCAGCAAAACGGTAATACAACATCAGAGATTTGCCGCTCCCAGCTCGCCCGTTGATTAGTAGAGGCATAGAGGTGCTTTGGAGAATTTCTTCTTCCTCCATCGACAAAGCTAAGTTCCCCTCTGTAGTCTCCTGGATTTCCAGCCAGACGTTTTCATCTGCAACCATGGAGTCGGGGTAGGCGCGGCGGGCATATCGCTTCCAAATCTCTAAAGATTGTGGGTGTTGGAGAATATCCGGCTGATCGGCCCCCCTCCCAAATAGGCAAGTTCGGCGCCCCAGGTCAAACCGCTCTCTCTGCTCCGGAGCGTGGTCGTAAACTCCAATTAAAAATGGAGATAAGACTTTTTCCTGCTCACATACCTGCACCAGGCTGATAGCCAGATGTATCGAGCCTTCCCGCCAGCACCTAACCTCAGTTTCTGGATAAAACAGTGGTAGTTTCCAGTAGAGATTCCCTTTCTCATCGCCAATGATGAATTGCTCTACCGCCCGATACACTTGGCGCCGCTGTTCTAGAGAAAGGGCTTGCACTTGCCGAACCCATTCCCCGCTTTCCAACACAAGCCGCTCCTGGCGGTTGGGAGTATTTAAAAACTGTATCCAATCGTACAGTTCGTTGGGCAGAGGGAGGAGCTGGTTTTGCCGCGCTTCTTCTTGTTCATTTTCCGCTTGCCTTTGTGCCAGCCATGCCTGTAGCTGATCGTCAGACACCCAGTTCCTCACCCGCTCTTGATAGCTGGGATCCTGCCGCCGCTCCAGGAACTCTCGGTACTCGTGGCTGCCTCTCCCCCAAAGGCCAAACAAGACCAAAACCGGCACCTCTCCCAGATAGCGCAGATCAGCCACCAAGCGAACGTTGCGCCGGAGGTTGCGTTTCCAGTAGGGGTAGCGAACGTCGAACAACCGGCTTAAAAGGGTGCGATCCCCCTGCTCCAGCCGTTCTATCAGCTCCTCAAGGTTGTATGGCGCTCCTGCCTCCAAAACTTCTTCTGGGCAATACACGTACATGGGATCCCACTGCTCAAGCTGTCCTGGTTTGAAGGCCATCTTAGAGGCGGCCTGCCTTGTCTGTCAGGTCTCTCTCAAAACTTGCTACCAAACTGAGAGACTAACCAAACAACTTCAATTGAAGCTAGAGTTAGACTTTTAAGCTTTGATAAACTGTGCTGAACTGTTAGAGAATCCAGGCTGTTACCGCGCGGCCCTAACGCCCATGCCTCTGTCAAGCTGTCTGGCGGCAGCATTCTCAGCAGAAGCCGATCGAACCGGCAGAGAAAAGGTTGCGACAGGGATCCCGCTGGCTCTAGATGAGGTTGTCCAAAGTGAACTTTGGAGAAAGGTGATGGGATCCTCCCCTAGCTGGATCGGTTTGCCCTCCCTGCTGGCAACAGCGGTCTTGGATCATTGAAGCAGAACGGGGTTTGGATCCCATCTCGTCTCAATACAGCTTTTTCCGACGTGGGGGGAGTTCTGTAGAACGGTGGGATCCGGTTGTTACCCCTGTTGACCGGTTTTTCAAGAATTGTCCACCCTACTACCCAAGGAGCGGCTATGCAATTGGTTTACTTCACCCCCATCCTCGATGTGCGCGTGCAGCAAAGCACCCTTGACTTCCCGAGGCAGCAGAGCTCTGGAGAGCACCCTCGCACTTTCTTCCCCACGCCATTACAGGTTTGGGAGAGCGGCGAAGCCTACATCGTCCAGTTGTGGGCGCCGGGGGCCAATCGGGAACGCTTCCACATCGAGGCCACAGCCCAGCAGCTCTCCATCAGCGGTGAGATCCAGCTTCAAGGCCCTGAAGGTGCTGAATTACGCTACCAAGAGGTGGAGCCTCAGCCTTTTCAACGCACCCTCAAGCTAGCCAAAAGCATTCAGCCGGAAAAAGTCTCGGCCATCTACCGGGATGGCATTCTCACCCTCACCCTGCCCAAGGCCGATGCCGTGCGGGCGGTCAAAGTTCAGATAGGAACCTCAACTTCCGCAGCTGAGCCGGAAACTTTAACGGTGGAAAGCCAGCCTGCCTAGTCTCCCTTCTCCCCAAGCGAGAGGGGGCAGGGGGGAGGGAGTTCGGCTAGCTATCCCACTGCACGCGCACCTCGTCCCCTACTTTGAAATCCAAGGTGCGGCTGGCGTTGCCCCGGTTTTGCGCGATCTCCACCCAGCCGGAGCTGCCCACCAGGGCAAGCAGCTCGCCCTCGCTTCCCTCGGCAAAGGTGGCGGCGGAGCGGATGGTGATCCCCTTGATCCAGGCCCTCCAGTTGCGGCCCTCTACCCAGTTGCCAGGGAGAGTGGTGATGCCGTTGCCGAAGCGGTCGATGGACTGGATCACGCCGCGGCCGCCGTCGGGTTCTGCCTGAGGTGGCGGCCAGTCCCAGCGAACCAGCTCGGCCACATCCAAGGGATCCCCCAACTCTGCCAAGGGGATCCCGTTGGCCAGGTGGGCGGCCACGGGGGCAAAAATATCCCGCCCGTGAAAGGTACGGCTGGGGGAGGGGGTGCGCCAATAGCGGGGTCGGTTGAGTTCCACAGCAGCTAGAGGTGGGGATTGCTCCAGAACGCCGCTGAAGAGGCCATTGTCAGGGCCGACCAAATAGCCTCCTTGGGTTTGGATGGCCACCGCCCTTCGGCTGCTCCCCACCCCTGGATCTACCACCGCTAGGTGAATGGTTTCAGAAGGTAAATGGGGATAGGCCGTCATCAAGGCAAAACGGGCCGCTGCCACGTCCTGAGGCGGGATTTCGTGGCTAAGGTCGATAAACTGAACCTGGGGCGCGATCCCCCAAATCACCCCCTTCAGAATGCCCACGTAGGGATCCTGAAGACCAAAATCAGTGAGTAGGCTAATGACCTTCATTGGCGAGCTAAGCAGCGCTTGCCAGCCCTCTGGGAACTTTTAGCTCTCCTACGGCAGGTGGTTTTTACGGGGAAGAGGAGTCTTTTGCCAGTTCCGGCTGCAGCGGCTGGGGATCGGCAATGTTGGGCAGCTCCAGACAGTAGCCCGCCCCGTAGACAGTTTTGATGTACTGGGGGTGGCGCGGATCCGGCTCCAGCTTGGTGCGCAGATGGCGGATGTGGACGCGAATGGTCTCGATGTCGTCGTCGGGCTCGTAGCCCCACACTTCCTGCAGGATTTCGCTGGGGGAGACTGTCTGGCCGTGCCGCTGCATCAGGCAGTGGAGCAGGTCAAACTCCAGGTGGGTGAGCTTAATGGTTTTGCCAAACCACACCGCCTCGAAGCGCTCTGGCACCAGGGTGAGGGGGCCATAGGTGAGGATCTCGCCGTGTTTGGCCGTCTGGGGAATGCGATCGGCACGTCGCAGCAGGGCCC
This sequence comes from Synechococcus sp. RC10B2, assembly GCF_047502635.1. Taxonomy (NCBI): domain Bacteria; kingdom Bacillati; phylum Cyanobacteriota; class Cyanophyceae; order Synechococcales; family Synechococcaceae; genus Synechococcus; species Synechococcus sp. RC10B2. Next base: position 62,108 of record NZ_JANSHO010000059.1, on the reverse strand, counting down.
GCACCCGCACCAGCAGCTCCTGCACCTCAAAGGGTTTGGTCAGGTAGTCGTCGGCGCCAGCGTTGAAGCCTTCAATCTTGTCTTGGGTTTGGCCGAGGGCGGTGAGCATCAGGATCGGGATCTCGCTGGTGCGCTCCTCCCGCCGCAAGCGCTGGCAAACCGTCAGGCCGTCCACCTGGGGCAGCATCAGGTCGAGAATGATGAGATCCGGAAGAACCTGCAGAGCCAGTGCTTGTCCGCGTACCCCATCGGTGGCCTTCACGACCTCATAGCCCGCCAACTCCAGATTGATACGCAGAATATCCAGAATTGAAGGGTCGTCCTCAATGATGAGTATGCGAGCCATAGCCGGTTGCAGCCCAAACTGCGGATAAAACGTTTTGTTAAATCAGCTAACAAGAGTCCAAAGCTTTACGACTCAAAGTTTACTTAATTCTAGCCTCATTGCAAATCTGGCCGGGAGGCGGGTGGGCGCCGCTCCAGGGGAGACCCTTCATCCGGCTTGGCGGGCACGCTTTTTCGGATCCCCTTTGGGAATGGCGGCGATGAGGCGGCGGGTATAGTCCTGCTGCGGGTTCCGGTAGATCTGAGCGGCAGGGCCAATTTCTTCGATGCGGCCTCGGTTCATGACCAGAATGCGGTCGCTCATGAACTTGACCACGCTCAGGTCGTGGGAGATGAACAGATAGGTCAGTCCCAGCTCCTCCTGCAGATCCTTGAGCAAGTTCAGCACCTGGGCCTGTACGGAGACATCCAGGGAAGACACTGCCTCGTCGCAGACGAGCAGGCGCGGCTCCGAAGCCAGGGCGCGGGCAATGCAAATCCGCTGCCGCTGCCCGCCGGAAAACTGGTGGGGCAGACGATCCAGCGCCTCGGGATCCAACCCGACTCGTTCAAACAGGCGTTGGGCTCGTGCTCGCCGCTCGGCGGCGTTTCTCCCCATCCCGTGCAGCACCATCGGCTCCATGACGCTGGCTCCCACACTCATGCGCGGATCCAAAGAGGCTGCCGGATCCTGAAAGATAAGCTGGATCTCGCGGCGCAAGCGGCGCAGGCGCCGAGGCGGCAGGCGGAGCCAGTCTTCTCCGTCGTAGATTACCTGGCCGGAACTGGCGCGGATTAGACGCAACAGGGTTCGCCCCAGGGTGGTTTTGCCGCAGCCGGACTCGCCCACCACCCCCAGGGTTTCGCCTGGATACAGGTCGAAGCTGATCCCGTCCACAGCTCGGATCTCGCCCACCTGGCGGCCCAATGGCCCGCGACGGACGGCATAGTGGGTGCGCAACTCCCGCACCTGCAACAGAGGGGGCTGGCTGCATATCTGGCGCAGCCGTTCTTCCTCTTCGGCGGCTGGGATCTCCAGTTGCTGCCACCGCTCCTCGAGGGATCCCCCCTTTTCCTGGAAATCCTGGACGGTGGGCAGCCGCCGCAACCGCCGCTCCAACGGTGGGCGACAGGCCAGCAGGCCGCGGGTGTAGGGGTGCTGGGGATCCCAAAAGATCTGTTTCACCGATCCTTGTTCCACGGCTTGGCCCCGGCACATCACCACCACCTGATCCGCCAATTCCGCCACCAAATTGAGGTCGTGGGTGATGAAGAGGATCGCCATCTGTCGCTGCTGCTGCAGATCCCGGAGCAGGCGCAAGATCTCGGCTTGCACCGTTACATCCAAGGCGGTAGTCGGCTCATCAGCAATCAACAGCTTGGGGTTAGAGGCGATGGCACAGGCGATGGCCGCCCGCTGGATCTGGCCGCCGGAGAGCTGATGGGGATAGCGCTCCAGCATCTGGGGAGAAAGCTGCACTTCCTCAAACAGGCGGATGGCTTGGGCGCGGAGCTCCGCTGGGGGGAGGGAGGTGTGGGCCCTCAGGGTTTCCCGCAACTGCTGGCCACAGGTGTAGAGGGGGTTGAGGGCGGTGCTCGGCTCTTGGAAGATCATGGCGATCTGGGAGCCGCGGTAGCGCCGCCGTTGCCGGGGATCCAGCCGCAGCCAGTCCACTGTTCCCTGGGGGCCCTGAAAGAGAATGGTGCCTTCCACCCGAGCGGAGCTGGGCAGCAAGTCCATCAGCGTCAGGGCGGTTATGGTCTTGCCGGATCCGGATTCCCCCACTAAGCCCAGGACTTGTCCGGCCCCCAGTTGAAAGGACAGCCCATCCACCACCGGGGATCCCAAGCATTCTGCCTGGCTGCCGGCAGTGCGGCTGGGCAAGAAAACCCGCAACCCCTGAACAGTCAGAAGGGCAGAAGTGACAACCGGAGCGACATCGGCCATGGCTGAGGGCGGCGATCGAGGGATTGGCAGGATTATAGACCACCGCTCCAGCTTCCCTTCTTTCCCCGCTGGGGCAGCTCCAGGACTTCGGCAGCGTCGCTGAGGGAGTCTGGGTCTCAGCTACAAACTCAGCTCAGGATTGCCAAAACCTTAGCGGGCGGGCCGGAAGATCCCAAAGCAGGAGGTGTAGCCGTGCAAAAAGGTGGATCCCCCCACCGGGCCGATCTCGCCGTTGCAAAAAAAGCCCCCCAGGGGTAGCTCTCCCAGCAATTCCCGAAACCGTTGCGAGTCAAAGTTGGGGGTACCGTACAGCCCCTTGCCTCGTCCCAGGCAGGAGAACATCAGCGCCCCACAGGGATCCGGCTTGGGTTGAGAGGAGCGTTCTGCGGGGTAGCTTTGCTGTAGGTTGCGCTCGGCACAATAGCGGCTGAGGGCCCACCGCAGATCTTCCGCCGAAGTCTGGGCATCGCGCAGATGAAACTGCACCGTCTGGCCGGGGCGCACCCGATCCCCGATGGCGATCGCCCCCACCCGTGGATCGATGCCCAGGATCACGCGAATGAGAAAATCTCCCGACGTCGGCTCGGATTTGAACTCGTCCATCAGCAGGCCGATGAAGAGAGCTTGGCGGGCCAAGCGTTGATCCGATGGGCTGAGCCGTTCGGCCAAATCCTGTAAGACCGCCAAAGGAGGACGCCCCTCCAAGCTGAGGATCACATTCCCCTCCGCTTCGGTGACGCGCAAGGGATCCCCAATCGGGCGACATCCCTGAGCCACCACCGCATCTAGCACCACGTTGCCGGAGAGGGCCAGCCCCACCGTGCCTTCCCGATACAGCTCCCGCCGGGGTGTGGGGGTACGCGCATCCAGCAAAAACAGAGCATTGCCGCGAGGGCCGCGGCCGCCACTGGCCAATCCCCCCACCTTGACCGCCCCCGGATAGGCAAAATCCAGCCCTTGCAACAGCTCAGAGATTCGAGAGGAAAATCCATCCGCCAAGAGCAGAAAATGGGGCTTGCTCTGCGGCAAAACTCCAACCAAGTCTATCCAGGCCGAAGGAGGTGCATCCAAGTCGGGCAATTGGTTTCCCCGCAAATAAAAAGGGTGCAAGGCCACATCCGGCAGCACCGCCAAAGACAGCGACAGGGCCGGCCCCTCCTCAATTTCATGCCCCCCACCCACGATCCCGCCGCCGGAGCAGCCGATCAAAACGTCCACCTCCAACAGCTCCGACAACAGGGGCAGCACGCGAATGTACTCGCTGGCAAAGGCCGCCGACACAAACAGGATCCCCAAGTTGGGCCGCAGCGGCTGAGAGGGGACGTACCCGGTGAGCAGCCCCGGCAGGCTGCCGGATCCCACCGCCTGCACCTGTCGCGTCAGGGCGCTCTTCAGTTGGGCTACCTGGAGCTTAGCCTTAGCTTCCTCCACCACCTGCCGCAGAGCCGCTTCCAGAGAAGGGAGCTGGGAGAGCGCGTTCACCCACTGCATCGGCGTGTTCCTACGGTCTGGAGTTTGCTTTTTTAGGCTAGCAATTTATGCCCGGGACTGGCTGTTCTGCGCAGCCTCTTGTTTGAAACGTGTTTAGGGCAGATAGGGCCGCGGATCCACAGGCGCGCCCCCGCCGGGGCGGACTTCAAAGTGCAAGTGTGGCCCTGTGCTGCGGCCCGTATTGCCCCGGCTCATGATTACCTGGCCCTGCTGCACATACTGGCCCTTGGACACATAGATCCGGTGACCGTGGGCGTAGCGGGTAACGATCCCGTTGGGATGGCGAATATCGACGCGATTGCCGTAGCCATCCCCGGCATTGCCGGCAAAAATGACCTCCCCCTCCTGAACGGCTACAATGGGGGATCCCACCGGGCCGGGAATATCGACCCCCGCATGGAAGCGACCGCGACGGTAGCCAAAGCCGGAGGTGATTTGCCCCGCAACCGGCCAGATGAAGCCACTGCTGCGGGCCGGAGGAAGAGCTGGAGGAGGAGCTGCCGGCGCTGGCCGAGCTTGGGATTGGCTCCGGGCTCGTCGCCCGGGGGCCGGCGGGGCGGGCTGCGTGCCAGGCGCCGGAATTGTCAGGCGTTGGCCAATGCGTAGCCAGTGGGGATTGCGCAAGTTGTTAGCCTGGATGATCGACCGCTGCGTCACCCCATAGCGAGCGGCAATCCGCTCGATGGTGTCGCCAGCTCCCACCGTGTGGACCAGCGAGCCACCGGCCAAGAGGGCCTGTCGTTCTTGCTGCATCTGCTGGGCCTGGCGTTGCTGCTCGGCCTGTAATCGAGCTTGTTCCTGGGCTTCCTCTTCCTGGCGGCGGCGTTCTTCTGCCTCGCGGCGGGCGAGCATCTCGTTCTCGCGCCGGATCAGCTCGCCCACATCGCCGGGGATGAGCAGTCGTTGGCCAATGCGCAGATACTCAGGCCGATCCAGGGGAGTTGCCTCGATGATCCGCTGCTGCGGAACCCGGTAGCGGTTGGCAATGTCTTCCAGTGTATCTCCCGGCTTGACGCTGTAGATCAATCCCGGCTGGCTGGGGATCAGCAGCTTCTGCCCTGGCCGCAGCGGCGTACTGGCTTGAATGCCGTTGGAGACAGTGATGGCGGCGGCATCGAGCTGGTACATCTGGGTCAGATGCCAGAGGGTTTCCCCCGGCTGCACCTCATGCTCGAGAATGCCTCGGGGCCCTTCCCCAGTCGGAATCTGGCCCGCCTCGAAGGCTTGCCGCAGTTGGGCTTTTTTTTGCTCGTAGTTCTGCTGCAGGGCGCCGGACAGCGTGTGCACCGAGGGCGGAATCGGCTCCGCTAGCCGGGATCCCCAAGGGTGACGAGAAAGCTGGCGTTGATGCAGCGTGGCCACCCCCGCCAAGCCCAGCATGAGCAAGAGGCCGGTGGCCCACCTCGGGTAGCCCCGTCGCGCCGGAGCCAAGGTCGAGGGATCTGGATTTTCTAGCTCGGCTGGCTCATCGGAGGGGGCCGGCCCTGACTCTTCCAGGGCATCGGCGTGGGGATCGGCCTCCAGCTTCAGGAGCCACACCAGGCCCGTTAAGCTGAGAGAAAGGGCTAAGCCAGCCCACCGGAGTCTTGACGGGGCAGACAGAAGTGCCGGCTCTCCCCCCTCGGCAGCCCGCTCCTGAGCGGTCGGGATCCCTGCCGGATCCTTGGGCGGAGAAAGGGTGCTCACGGCAGCGCTATGGATGTCCAGCTCCCTCCCCTGGGCATCTGAGAACGTCAATCTTTGGGGCATCCTCACACCAACAGGCTGACACTAGAGTGAAAGAGAAGATGTCAAAATTGAGGCCAGCGGCCCCTTGCTGCAAGCTCCACCGAGGCCGGTGAAGCCCAAGCGCAGTTCGATAATGAATACGTTGGTTCGCACTCAGGTTAGAGTACCGTAGTTAATAAATCTAGACAAGTCTTTGCAGGTAACTTCAGCTAAAATGCTTGTCCCACAATGATTTCAGCCTTCGGCCTGTTGAGATTTTGTCGAGCCTTATCCGATGTAGAACAGAGTGTGCCACCGTGCCGATCTGGAAGATAAAGCCCGCTTTGCTGTAGCTGAAACTACAAACCAGGATTCTCCATGACTTTGGTTGTCTACAACACCTTGACTCGCCGTAAAGAAGTGTTTCAACCCTTCGGTGGCTCTGAGTCCATTTCTGCCGACGAGGCGGCGGGCGGGGAGAAGCCGCTGGTGCGGATGTACGTCTGCGGCGTCACGGTTTACGACCTCTGCCATCTCGGCCACGCGCGCACCTATGTGGTGTGGGATATGGTGCGTCGTTACCTGGAGTGCCGCGGCTACCGGGTGAAGTATGTGCAGAACTTTACCGACGTGGACGACAAGATCCTCAAGCGGGCCTTAGAGCGGGGCGAGTCGATGCAGGCGGTGGCGGAACGCTTCATCGCCGAGTATTTCCAAGATATGGATCGCCTCAACATCAAGCGGGCCGATCTCTACCCCAGGGCAACCCGATCGCTGCGGGCCATGTTCGAGCTGATCCAATCGCTGGAGCTCAAGGGCTTTGCCTACCGGGTACGGGATCCCCTCGCCCCTCAGGGGGAGACTCCTGCTTACGATGTCTACTATGCCGTCCGTAAGTTCCCGGATTACGGCCAGCTCTCCGGTCGCAAGCTGGAGGAGCTGGAGGCAGGGGCCAGCGGCCGGGTGGGAGAAGAGGGCGCTGGCAAACGGGATCCCTTTGACTTTGCCCTTTGGAAGGCGGCCCCCCCTTCCGAGCCGGGGTTTGAGTCCCCTTGGGGTTGGGGGCGACCGGGCTGGCACATCGAGTGTTCGGCCATGGTGCGAGAGACTCTGGGGGATCACATCGACATTCACGCTGGTGGGGCAGACCTCATTTTTCCCCACCACGAGAACGAGCTGGCCCAATCCGAGCCAATTACCGGCAAGCCGCTGGCCAAGTACTGGCTGCACAACGGCTTTGTCAACGTCAACGGCCAGAAGATGTCCAAATCTTTGGGCAACTTCACCACCCTACGACAGGCCCTTGCCCTCTATCACCCCATGGCCCTGCGGCTGTTCCTGCTGCAGACCCATTACCGCAGCCCGATTGACCTCACTGAAGCAGCAATGGAGGCGGCCAGCCACGGCTGGGAGACTCTCCAAAAAGGGATCCACTGCGCCCAGCAGTTTGGCCAAGGGGGATCCCCCGATTCCGAGGCGATGAGGGCTTTCCAGACGGCCATGGACGACGACTTCGGCACCCCTGGGGCGCTGGCTCTTGCCTTTGAGCTGGCCAAGGAACTGATCCGCGAGCACAACCTCTTGACCCACCAGGGCCACACCCACCTGCAGCCGCACTTGCTGAGGCAGAAGGGCGCCGCCCTGCTGGAGATCTTGGCCACGCTGGGCTTCTGCTGGCCCCAGCCTGCCCAGGGATCCGAGAAAGCTGCCGCCAACGGGGAACTGGCCAAGCTTCCACCCCTTGAAGACGCGCGGATTGAAGAGCTGGTGGCCCAACGCACGGCGGCCCGCAAGGCGAAAAACTTTGCCGAAGCCGATCGCATTCGGGAGCAGTTAAAGGCTCTGGGGATCACCCTTATCGACCAAAAAGACGGCACCACCCGTTGGCTGCGGCAGTAGGCAGGCGGGGTTGGGATTGCCCATCACGCAGGGATCCCCGAGCTGGAAACGGCCTTTCGGTAAAACTCAGCCATTTCGGCAAACCACTCGGCCCGCGAGGGATCCCAGGTGTAGAACATGTGGCCGCCGCGGTAGTGGCGCAGGGTGAGGTTGGCCTTGAGGCGGGGATCCAGCTTCATCAAATCCACCAGGTGGTTGGAGGCAAAGTAAGGGGTGACCAGGTCGTAGAAGCCGTGGTGAATGCTCACCCGCATGTGGGGGTTGAGGGCCATGCTGCTGCGCAGCTCGTCCATGGCGCCGATGAACCCTTGCTTGAGCTCCCCCTTGGGGGCGAAGCGCCAGGACTTGAACACCTCTAGGTTCAGGAGGTGATAGGTCAGCTCCGTGTCCACCTGCAGGGTCTCCCGCAGGTGGCTGTTGATGGCGGCAGTAAACAGGCGATCTACCCCATCTAAGGTGGGATCGGATCCCTCGAAGGTAGGCCGATCCGGAAAGGGATCCACGGTGGTTACAGAGGCGTCGTAGAGCCCCAGCACCAGCCGCTGGGAGCGCAACAGCTCGCGGGCAAAGCTGGCCGGGTCGATCCGCCCCCCCTTGTGGGCCACATACTCCGGCGAGAGTCCGATCCCTGCCGCCATCTCCGCGTAGATGGCCTGCCGCTCCGCTTCTGGCATCGCCTCTCCCATGGCCAAGAGGGGCAACAGCCGCTGGCGGGCAAAGCCTTCTGCTTTGGGCAGCAGGATCTGCAAATCCTCCCCCCAGCCACACCGCCCATGATAGGCTGCTGTGGCGACATAGGAGGGGAAAAGCATTGCCCAGGTGCTGAGGTTGTAATCGGTGGTCTCCAGCAGCCCGAACTCGATGGCCGGCGAGATGAGAATAGCCCCCGACAGGCCCACGCCAAACTTGGCTTGCAGCTCCTTGGCCAGCCGCGCCACCCGAAAGCCCCCGTAGCTCTCGCCGGCAATGAAAATGGGAGAGAGCCAGCGCTTGTAGCGCGAGAGGAAGCCCTGGATAAACTCGCCCAAGGATTGCAAATCCCGCTCCACGTCCCAAAAGGGAGCCTCCTTGGGGGGCTCGTCTTCCTTTTCCTCCGCCTGGGTGGGCTTGGCCGCCGGATCGGATTTTTCCTGAGAACTTTTGGCGTCTTGAGACTCCTTGGGCAGGGCGCGGCTGAACCCCGTCCCCACCGGATCGACAAAGACCAAATCAGAAAACAGCAGCCAACTTTCGCCGTTATCCACCAGTTGCACTGGCGAGGGCGGCAAGCTGCCGTTGGGCCCAAAGCGGAGGCGTCTCGGCCCCAGGGATCCCATGTGCAAATAGGCAGAGGCCGCCCCCGGCCCGCCGTTGAAGACGAAGGTGAGAGGCCGCTGTCGGGAGTCAACCTCCTGCCTCAGATAGGCGACGTGGAAGATCTCGGCTACCGGCTTTTCCCGCCGGAAGAGGGTCTGCCAGCCGGCCACCGCCCTGTAGGGGAAGGACTTTCCCCCGGCGTTGAACGTGTGCTCCGTGGTGTGCAGGACAGGAGTGGACTTGGATTCTGCAGGCATAGAGACACGGGATCCACAACTTGCTGATCCAGTGAATCACAAGTTGCCGGATCTCCACCCCTGCCTTGGAATAGAAGCCGGGGATTACAGGGTGAGCGGCGCTTCCAAAGTCAGATTAAACGACTGGCCGGGGCGCAGCACCACCACCTGGGGAGCGGTTACATTGCCCACCACCACGCCAGCCACTGCCCCGCCTAGAACATTGCCCGCCGAGACGCCGCCGCTGATGGCTCCCAAAAGGGTGCCTGCGACTGCCCCGATGGCTGCATCCTGGGCGATGGCCTCAGCCGAATACTGGCGGGGATCCTTCTCGTCGTGGAGGATGCCGGAAGAGGCCTGCAGGCTATAGGTGCGACCGCCGAGGACGATGGAGGTGGCAACAAAGCGGGATCCGCCCGGTGCCGGTTCCATTTGCCCAAAAACGCGGCTGCCCGCCGGGATCACCAAACGCCCCTGGTTGTCGAAAATGTTTTGCGTGACGGCCACCTCCAGCGGGTAGATGGTGTCGGGGTAAAAGTATTGCGGCCCTTCGCTGCTGAGGCTGCCGACGGGAATAATCGTCCCCTGCTCAAGGCGGTAGGCACCCAATTGGAAAAGCGGCTGGGCCTCTCCTGGCAAGGGGGCCAGCAGAGGGATCCCTGCCAAACCGATCGCGGCTGCTGCTAAGATAGCTTTCATCCAGAAGTCTCCAATTCTCCGAAGTTCTGCACGTGCCCGCGGCCTTTTCGGGCCGAGGTTTGTCCTTTTGCGGTTTTCTCTACACTTCCAGGTTACCCAATCCCAGTTCCGGTTTCCTTTCCGACTCGAGTAGCTTGGTTTTCAACTTTGGGCAGTTTTGAGCGGCCTAGGTGGCCAGTGAGTTTTTCAGACAGGCTCAAAAGTGCTGGAAGGCCTGCTGGCGGCTGAGGATTTGCCCGTCCTGCAACCGCACCGTCCCCTGCGGATCCCAGCCGGTTACTTCCCCAATCCAGGCGGCTCCTGGCAACTTTTCCAACAGATGCTTGGCCACCGACACCTCGGCACTGAGAAGCAGCTCAAAGTCTTCGCCCCCATAAAGCGCCCACTCCAAAGCTTGGGCCGGGAACGCCTGGCGCAAAGCCACCGAAATCGGGATCCGCTCCGCCGCGATCCGCGCCGCTACCCCACTGCTCTGGCACACCTGCACCAGGGCGTCCGCCAAGCCATCGCTGGTGTCCATGCCGGCCAGGCGCAGAGGACCGGGGAGCGCTTCCAAAAGGGACAGAACATCCAAGCGCGGGCGCGGGTATTGGTGGGCTCTGATCAACTGCTGCCGCTGTGCTGCCGTGGCTGAGGATCCCTGTTCGGGATGGAGCAGCAGCTCCAGGCCGGCCCGCGCGTCGCCGTGGGGCCCTGTGACCACCAGCCAATCGCCCGGCTGAGCCCGTCTGCGCTCAATCGCCCGCCCCGGCTGCACCGATCCCAGGGCCGTGATCGCCACAAACCGCTGCGGCGACCGACACAGATCCCCCCCCACCAATTCTGCTCCCCAACGGGCACAGCAGGCCCGCATCCCTTCGTAGAGCTCCTCTACCCAAGCCACCGGCGTGGATCCCGGCAGGCCCAAGCCCACCACCAACGCCCGCGGACGGGATCCCATCGCTGCCAGATCCGAGAGATTGGCCGCCACCGCCCGCCAGCCCACCGCGTGGGCCGGGGTTGTCACGTCGCTAAAGTGAACCCCCTCCACCAAGACATCGGTGCTCACCACCAACTGCCCCTCAGGAGCGGGCAACACCGCCCCGTCGTCTCCCACCACCTGGGCAGGACAGTAGCGCTGCACGATCTGCAACAGCCCCGCCTCGCCGATGGCCGAGATGGGCGTGGGAGAAGAGCTGCTCTTGGGTTGAGGGAAAAAGTCGGGAAGATCGCTGAACAAAGGAGCCCCTGGCGGATGCACGCAGCCAAAAACCTATGGTTGCAAAATGTTAGGGGCAGTTGGCGCCGGTCAAGCCCAAGCCCCTACTCGTCCAAAGATTGGACATTTTGCACAATTCGAGAGAGCTCGTTCTTCTCATCCACATTGATGCGGGTCGGGGATCCGCTGATAATCCGCTCGTAGCCGCGGAAGGAATCGCGAATTTGAATCCCCGAATCCGAGATGAGGTACTCGCGGATGCCCTTGTCATGCCAGGATCCCCGCATTTTAAAGACGTTGAGCGCCCGTGCCATCTCGCCGCGAATCTCCACATACTGCAGCAGAATGATTGTGTCGGTGATGGTGGAGATGTGCGACTCGGTAATGGAATGGGATCCCATGAATTGATCGGTGGTGTTGGTGAAAAAGCCGGTGATCTCCTCCTGCTTGGCCAGGCCGGTTACGCCGATAACAAACTGTCGAAAAGCATTTTGGCTCACACCCCGCGCCAGCGCCGACAGCGAGTCGATGGCCATGCGGGAGGGCTTGAAGGCCATCATCTCGGTTTTGATCTTCTGCAGGTGGTCTTCCAGGCCGGCGGACTCGGGGTAGGCGCAGATGATCTTAAGGAGGCCTTGCCGCTCAAACTCCTCAAAGTCGATGCCCCAGGAAGAGGCATTGCGGGCAAGCTGGGCCCGCGACTCTTCGTAGGCAAACAGGATGCAGCGCTCCCCATTTAGGCAGCCTCGCTCGAGGAACTTGCTCACCAGCGAGGTCTTGCCTGTGCCGGTGGCGCCGGTAGCCAAGATAATCGAGTCTTTGAAAAAGCCACCGCCGCACATCTCGTCCAGCTTCTCGATGCCGGAAGAGACGCGCACGTTGGAAGAGCGCTGCGTCAGTTGCATCGCTCCCAGCGGGAAGATGTTGATCCCCTCGTTGGTGATGGTGAAGGGATATTCCCCCTTCATGTGGGTGGTGCCCCGCAGCTTCAGGATCTCGATGGTACGCCGCCGCTTCTCCCCCTCCAGGATGTTGCGCAGGATCACCACGTTGTCGGAGACGAACTCCTCCACCCCATAGCGGGCGATGGGGCCGTACTCCTCAGTGCGCTCGGTGGTCATGACCGTGGTGACGTTGGCCTGCTTGAGGCGGGCTGTCAGGCGAAACAGCTCCCGCCGCACCACGCCCGCCGGCTCATACTGCTGAAAGATGGCCGTTACCGAGTCGATGGCCACCCGCTTGGCTTTGTATTTGCGAATGGCATATTGGATGCGCTCGATGAGGGCCGACAAATCGAAATTGCCGCTTACCTCGTAGCCCTCCGGATCCGGCGAAGCATCCAGAATAAAGAGCTGCCCCTTGTCGATGAGGGCCTGCAGATCCCAGCCGAAGCTGGCGGCGTTGCGAATGATGTCGGCAGGGGTCTCCTCAAAAGTAACAAAGATCCCTGGCTCCTGGTACTTGACAATGCCGTTGTAGAGAAACTGCAGGGCAAACAGAGTTTTGCCGGTGCCGGAGGTACCGCTGACCAAGGTGGTGCGGCCCAGGGGCAGCCCGCCGTGGCTGATGTCTTCAAAACCCTCGATACCCGTCTGTTTTTTCGGGATCCCCCGCGGCTCGGGCCCGCCCAGGAAGTAGGTCGATGGGATCCCCTCCGCGGCGTTACCTTGCAGCTTTTCTGACTCAGAAGGTTCCAATGGTTGGTTCATGCCCCTCTCTCCCCTAAAACCTGTCCTAAGCCTCTTCGTCCAATTCTTCGTAGAGCAGATCTAGGCCGATGAGCACCTTCTCTCGGTTGGACAGATCGCCGATAATCTTCCGCACCGGCGGCGGCAGGATTTTGGCCAGGGTCGGTGTTGCCAGGATCTTATCTTCCTCTGCCAGTTGCGGATTTTTCAAGACGTCGATGACTTTCAGGCTGTACACGCCGCGGAACTCTTTTTCCAGAATGTCTTGCAAGGTGCTGAGGGCGCGCAGAGAATTGGGGGTATTGCCCGCCACGTAGAGCTTGAGGACATAGGCTTTGCGAGTGGACATAACCTAGGGATCCCTTGGGGCAGATTTGGGAATGGAGCGGCGGTACATTTCGCTCAGGTGGGCCATCACGTCGATGAGAGTGAGGCGGTAATCCAGCAGGATCTCTTCGCTGCGACCCTCCAGTTTTAGTTGTTTGGCAAAATCCTCCATTAGGTTCATGTGCAGCTCCAACAGTTGGGCGGCGCCGATGTCGGCAAAAAAGGCAAGGGCCACCAGCTCGTCGATGCGGGCATTGACGGTCTCAGGAGATTGAAAATACTCCAGGACAATAGCCTGGTAAAGGTTACGCAGCCGCCGCATGAGGGCCTGCTGCTCGTCGGGGGGCAGGTGGCGGTAGAACAGCTCCGGATCCCGATGGTAGTACACGCCGGCGTAGCCGAGGCGTTCCCGCAGCTTTTCCGCCAGCCGCCGCTGCTGCTGGTGCGTGTAGAGCAGGTAGGGCTGATCCTTGGGGTGAGGGTTTGCTGCAGGCAGGCTGCAGGTGGGGGAAATCTGGAGAAACAGGGCAATGGCTCGGTTGATCAGCAGCTCCAAGGGAGAAGCAGAAGGAGTGGCCTGGGATCCCTTTGGCGGCAACAGCTCTGACGGCGAGACGAGGCGAACCAGAGTGGCGTTGTGGTAGAAAAACCGCTCCCGCTTGAGCAGAGCTCTCGCCCCCGGAGGAACAGGGGGGGAGGACGCTTCGCCGGAGCGGCTGGCGCCGCCTTCCGGTTTGAGCTCTTCCGACACAATGGCCACCACTGTCGGCAGCAACAGTCCCTGCTTGCAAAGCTGACAGCCCAACGCCTCCAGCTTGTCCAGCCGCGTCGCTTCCACCAGCAGCACCAGGCAGTCCGGATGGTTTTCCTCCCCTCGCAGAGCCTCCAGAAAGGCTTCCGGATCCTGGAAGACCTCAGCCACAAAGCGTTCTGGCGACAACAAAGCCTCTGCCGCCAGCGGCTCTCCAGCAGGCGGCTCCCAGTCGAGCAAAAGGCTGATGTGCAGTGGGTGGGTGTCGGGCTTCAATAAGGATAGAAAACGATAAGAACCGCCTTCGATCTTAAATCTTAAATCTTCTTAAACCTGACCGGAATCTGCCTTGGCCTTCAGAGTCAGCCAAGGGAGACTCAAAGAGAGCGTGCCATTGCCGCCTACACTAGGGGTGAAAGGCCTCTGGGAGCCCTATGGTGCCCCTGATCATCGATTGCGACCCCGGCCAAGACGACGCGGTGGCCCTGCTCCTGGCGATGGCTTCGCCGGAGCTAGAGGTGCTGGGCATTACCACGGTGGCCGGCAATGTCTCTGTGGAAAAAACCAGCCGCAACGCCCGGCAGATCTGCGAGCTGGCCGGCTGCCCGCAGATGGCAGTCTATGCCGGCTGTCCCCGCCCGCTGTTGCGCCCGCTGCAGACTGCCGAAGAGGTGCACGGCAAAAGCGGGATCGACGGGGCCAACTTGCCGGAGCCCCAGATGCCGCTGGGATCCCTGCACGCCGTGCAGTACCTGATCGAGACCTTGATGGCGGCGCAGGAGCCGGTTACCCTGGCGCTGCTGGGCCCGATGACCAACTTGGCAGTAGCCCTGGTGCAGCAGCCCCGCATCGTGGAGCGCATCCGACGTCTGGTGTTCATGGGGGGATCTGCCTTTGAGGGAAACACCACCCCGGCCGCCGAGTTCAACATCTTCACCGATCCCCATGCTGCTCAGATCGTGCTCAGCGCCGGGATCCCCGAGGTGGTGATGCTGGGCCTGAACGTTACCCAGCAAGTCCTCAGTACGCCGGAGCGGATCGAGCGGATCCGCGCCCTCGGCACGCGGGTAGGCCAGACGGTGGCCGACATGCTCGCCTTCTACGGCAAGTTCGACATCCGGCGCTACGGCCTGCCGGGGGGGCCGCTGCACGATCCCTGTGTAGTCGCCTACCTGCTGCAGCCGCAGTTGTTCGAGCTCAAGCCCTGCTACGTGGAGGTGGAGACGGCTAGCCCCCTCAATCTGGGCCGGACGGTGGTGGATCGCTGGGGGCTGAGTGGCCGCCCCGCCAATGTGCAGGTAGCTTTTGGGGTGGATGCCGAGGAGTTTTACCGCCTGCTCACCGAGCGCTTAGGCCGCTATCGGTAGTCGAGGTCGTCAAGGAGGTCGAGGTGAACCCTACCAGCCCAGTCCTAGTTCCCAAGCCGGCGTGGCTCAACCTGCCCACCGCCATCACCTTGCTGCGCCTTGGAGGGATCCCTTTGATTCTGCTGGGGCTGGGCCTGGGATCCCCGCTGGGGCAAGGGCTGGCTTTCTGGGCGTTTTTGCTGGCGGCGGCAACTGATTGGCTGGACGGCCACTTGGCCCGCCGCTATGGGCTGGTGACCGATGTGGGCAAGGTTCTGGATCCCCTGGTGGACAAGCTGCTGGTGCTGGCCCCGCTGCTGAGCCTGCTGGAGCTGGGGCGGATCCCCGCTTGGGGAGTGTTTTTGTTGGTGGGGCGAGAGCTGGCCATCGCCGGCTGGCGGGCCAACCAAAGCCAAATCCGCGGCGCCAATCTCTGGGGCAAAGCCAAGACGGTCGCCCAAATCCTGGCCATCGCCCTGCTGATCCTGAACTGGCCTATCGGGATCCCCTGTTTTTGGGTGGCGGTGGCCCTCACTCTGATCTCGGGGTTGACCTATTTGTACACCGACCATGCCACGCCGGACGCCTCTGCCGGCAAGGAGAGACCCCCTGCCTGATCGCGTCAGCGGGACGGAGTCCTCTCGCGTCAGCGGGACGGAGTCCTCAGACCCCACCCCTGAGCAGCGTATCCTCGGCCTCGACCCGGGGTTGGGGACGGTGGGTTTTGGCTGCATCCTGGCAGGTGCCGGCGGACTTCGCTCCCTGGACTACGGAGTCATCAGCACCCCTGGGGAGCAATCAATCCCGGAACGGCTGCAAACCCTCTACGAGGATCTAAAGGAGCTGCTGCGCCAGTTTCAGCCCCATCAGGTGGGGTTGGAAAAGCTCTTCTTCTACAAAATGGGCAACACCATCCCCATCGCCCAGGCGCGGGGGGTGATCCTACTCGTCCTGGCCCAGTATCATCTGGTGCCGGTGGAGTTCACCCCTGCCCAGGTGAAGCAAAGCCTGACGGGCTACGGGCGCGCTGACAAACAGGCCGTGCAAGCCGCCGTGGCCCGCGAGCTCAATCTGCCCAGCCTGCCCCGCCCCGACGATGCTGCCGATGCCCTGGCCATCGCCATCACCCTTTGGCACCACCGCTTTGCTTAGGAATCGGTCGGTGTGGCTCCGTCGAGATCGCTAAACTAGACTCAGTAGCGCAAAAAGCAAAGCCTTATGCCTTCCTCTTCTGTGGACGTACGTGAGCTACCCCTGTTTCCCCTGCCAGAGGTGGTGTTGTTTCCGGGCCGCCCCCTGCCGCTGCACATTTTCGAGTACCGCTATCGCATGATGATCAACACCATCCTGGAGACGGATCGCCGTTTCGGGGTGCTGATGTTCGATCCCCAGACGGGATCCCCGGTGCGGGTGGGCTGTTGTGCCGAGGTGTTGCAGGTACAGCGGTTGCCGGATGACCGCATGGACATTTTGACCTTGGGGCAGCAGCGCTTCCGGGTGTTGAACTACGTGCGGGAAAAGCCCTTCCGGGTGGGGCTGGTGGAGTGGATTGAGGATGAGCCGACCACTGCGGATTTGCAGGGCTTGGTGCAGCAGGTTTCCACCCTACTTCAGGATGTGGTGCGCCTCTCCGGCAAGCTAATGGAGCGGGAGACGGAGCTGCCGGAGCGACTGCCCACTACCCCGATAGAGTTATCCTACTGGGTTGCCAGCCACTTTCACGGGGCTCCCCGGGAGCAGCAAGCGCTGCTGGAAATGGTCAGCACCGAAAATCGCCTGCGGCGGGAAGCCGAGATCCTCGAGTCCACCCGCAAGCACTTGGCCGCCCGCACTGCCCTCAAGGATTTGTTCTCCGAAATCTCCTAAAATTTCTTGGGATCGCTTGAAAGACGCAGGCCACGGGGGAGTTGTCAGCCGTTCTGGCGCTCGCGTTGCCACCCGTCTCAACGGCGGCTGCAAAAGCCGGCTGAGGTTCAGTGATTGTCCAGGGATCCGATGTCCTACCCTCGCCGTTATCTGCGCTTTGCCTCCCGGGTTCTGGGCCGAGAAATGGAGATGCTCCACTTTGGGCATCGCGGCTACCCGCTCATCTGCCTGCCCACCAGCAATGGGCGTTTTTTCGATCTGGAAGATCGCGGCATTATCGCCAGCCTCGGCCATCACTTGGAGCAGGGCTATTTGCAGGCCTTTTGCGTGGAAACCCTCGATTGGGAGACCTTGTTCAACCGCGAGCTGGACGTGCCCCAGCGGCGGGATCGCTGGCTGTTGTTGGAGCAACACTGGGTAGAAGAGCTGATCCCCTACGCCAAAGCAGAAGCGCAAAATAACTTTCTGGTGGTGGCAGGCTTCTCTCTGGGGGCCACCCACGCCGTCAACCTCACCTGCCGGCACCCTGGCCTGGTGCGCCGTTGTCTGGCGCTGGGGGGGCCCTACGATGTGGCGGCCCTCGGCTCCGTCACCGGCTGGGATCCCCAACAGGCGGAACAGGAGCTGTATTTCATCAACCCCTTGGCCTACCTGTCCAACATGAGCCGACAACTCTGGGATCAGCTGGGCGGGCGCAACACCGAGCTAAAACTGCTCACCGCCCACCGCGACCACTGCCTCAACGACAATCTGCGCCTGGCAGAAGTCCTCCGCCGCAACGACATCCCCCATCACCTGGAGGTATGGGAAGGGGATCACGACTGGCCCACCTGGCAAGCGCAAATCCGCGCCTTCGCCTAGGATCCCTTGCAGAGGAGTCAGAGAGCTTTTGATGAGAGAGCCTGGATGATCGAAGACTACTGGGTTGGCAGCCTGCACTTCAGCGAGCCTTTTGGGGACGACACCCTGGCCCGTCTCAACGCCCTTCCCCCCATTCAAGCCCGCAACGGCCAAGCCTACAAGATCCGGGCGGAACATGTCACCATTCACGAGGTGAACCTGGATTACCGCACCAAGTACCGCCTCATCCTAGACCGCTTCAGCTACCTTTACCCCCAGGCCATCGGCCTGTTCATGGGCTTTGCCTTCAGGGGGGTGTACATCATCAACAACCCCTTCAGCTTTTACTACTACCTGCGCAACAAAGATGCCGCCTACATGGTGGTCAAAGAGCTGGGGATCTCCATCCCCAAGACTTACATTCTGCCCCCCAAGGAGGCCCCAGCTTTGAAAGCCGAAGATTTTAAGTATCACAAGTTCTTCGATTGGCAGGGGATGGCAGAAGATCTCGGCTGGCCAATCGTGATCAAGCCGGCAGAGGGACGGGAGGCCATCGGAGTCGAAATCGCCTACAACATGGAGCAGCTTCTCTACTTTTACGACCGCTCCGGATCCCAGGTGATGATGCTCCAGGAGAAGGTTAAAAGTCCTTATCCCTGGCAGATTCGCGCTCTCTGTATTGGCCGAAAGATCATCCCAATTAAATACATCTTTCGCAAGTTCGATGCCAGCGAATATCTGTTCGATCCAGAGTTTCTCACGCCGGAGATGGGCAAAAAAGTTATCGACACCTGCCGGATCATCAATCGGGCGTTGGGCTATGAAATGAACTCGGTGGAGCTGTTTATCGACGAACAAGGGGAGCTACAGGCCATTGACTTTAACAATCCGGTGCCCGATGGCCGCCTCAAGGCTTTGGGAGAAATTTTTTACAACGATTACCAGCAGGCCCTTTGCGATTTGGTCGTAGATATTGTGCGGGAACAGCGTCCTTTCGACTTCTTGCCCCCAGACGTCAACCGCTTTGCCCAGATCGCCCGGCGAGCCGACCTCACCCGTGAGCAGAAGTTTCAGATGGCTCTCGAGCTGGCCAACCGCTACTACGAGCCCAGGGATCCCGAATAAAATAACTTAACAAAAGCACGGTCTAGCGCTGGGAAAGCTTTGGGCTGGGCAAAGAGCAGTTGCCTGGCTTTCGTCTATGGGACCCTTGAGGCGCAGGGATTCCATCCTAGGTTGAGCTTAGAGGGGGGATCCCCTCCCAGCCGCGGCAGGGCAAGTTGGTCTATCCGGACAGGCAAATGTCAACCGGTTTGAAATTGCGCTGGTGCCACGATATTCGCGGGATCCCAGCATCTGCCTGGCAAGCGCTGCAGACGGAGCGCACCTCTCCTTTTTTGGAGTACGAGTGGCTGCACAGCCTAGAAGCCTCCGGCTGTGCCAGCCGCAACACGGGGTGGTTGCCCTGTCACCTGTTGGTGGAGTCGGATGGGCAACTCATCGCCGCTGCCCCCTTGTATTTGAAAAGCCATAGCCAGGGCGAATTTGTCTTCGACCAAGAGTGGGCTGCGGTTGCCAACCAACTGGGAGAACGCTACTACCCCAAGCTGATCGGCATGGCCCCTTTTACGCCGGCCACCGGCTATCGCATTCTCGTCCATCCCGACTACTCGGAAGCAGAGGTGTGGCCGTCGATGCTGGCTGCTATCGATCGCTTCTGCCAGGACAATGATATTTCGCTGTTCAGCCTGCTCTATGTGGACTTAGACTGGCGGGCCCAACTGGAGGCCGATGGATTGACTCCCCGAATTACCCACAACTACCAGTGGCACAATCCCGGCTATCGCTCTTACGAAGACTTTTTGAGCCAGTTCAACGCCAACCAGCGGCGCAACATCAAGCGAGAGCGGGCCGCCATGGAAAAAAGCGGCATAGAACTCAAGATCTACACCGGAGAGGAGATCACGCCGCGCCTTCTCTCTCTCATGTACGACTTTTACAGCAACACCTGCGCCCAATTTTGGAACTGGAGCAAATATCTCAACCGCCGCTTTTTCGAATCTCTCTATCCCAACTACCGGCAGCGGCTGGTGCTGGTGGCCGGGGAACGAAATACAGAAATTGTGGGGATGTCTTTTTGCGTCCGCAAAGGGGATCGCCTCTTTGGGCGCTACTGGGGCTGCCGAGAAGAGGTGAAGTTCTTGCACTTTAATGTGTGCTACTACGAGCCGATTGCCCTAGCCATCCGCGAAGGGATCCGCAACTTTGATCCCGGAGCTGGAGGATCCCACAAGATTCGGCGGGGATTTCCAGCCACTCCCGTGTATAGCTACCACCGTTTCTACCGCCCCAGGCTAAAGCAGGTGCTAATCCCCTATCTGAATCGCGTCAACCCTCTCATGTTGGCTGAGCTGGAGAGGGTAAATCAAAACGAGGTTCCCTTTCGAGAAGATATTCTACCCTCTCTGTCTACTCTTACGCGAGGTTAAATGAACTACCACTGGATAAGCTTTTTCTGAACGGCTGCCATACACATGGCAACGCGAGCGTTGATCTCATCTTCAGAGCCAAAGATATCCAGTTTCTCTTTGAGCCTTTGAATACAGTTTTGTACGGTTTTTTTGCTCGTGTGAATGCGGTCGGCGATGGCCTGGTCGGTGAGGGCCTCTTTGCAGAGCAGGTTCAAGACCTCGATTTCCCGCTCCGTCAGCTTTGTTAAGCCGCGCAACTCTCGCGGCATGCGCAATTCCCCATTGAGGGCACTTTTGGCTCCTTCCAAGAAGACACTGCGCCGCTCCATTTTGTTGACGGCGGCAAATCCGCCCTGGTGCTTGCTGATTAGGCCCACCAGGGGAGTTAGCAGCAGCGGCTCGCTGGAATAAACCATCACGTTCAGGGTGGGGTAGTTCTCGAAAATATGGCGCAAGAACTCTAGGCCCGGCTCGGCAGACTGTTCGCCGCTGGTTTGGCCGTAGAGCAAGTCGGCTACTACCAAGTCCGGCTGTTCCCGCTGCAGGCGCAGGATGGCGTCCATCGGGTTGGAGACTGTGATGCACTGAGCATCGGCTGCAAGCCGTTGCAGCCATTCGCAATTGTTTTGGGCGACCTCGGGATGATCCTCGACAATCAAGAACTTGAGCGGGGCAGTTCGGCTCTCGACCTCAAACATCGATCCACTCCTCCAAATCCAGCGTCGGCTGCGGGGGGACGGCCAAAACCCCTTTGCAGTTTAGGGATCCCACCGACAAACTACCCTAGTGTAGCCCCAAGTTGGGCCTGAGAAGGCGCAGCAGGGTAGGCTAGAGGGTGATGTTAACCGGATCCCGACTGTGGTACCCCTGCAAGATCGCAACCCAACCACCCGCACTGCCTACGTTACCTATGCTTTGGTGCTTATCAACATCCTGGTTTTTGTGTATGAGCTTACCCTATCACCGCAAGAGCTGGCGGCTTTCTTCCGAGAGTGGGCAGTGGTGCCAGCGGAACTGACGGCCAGCTTTCGGGGGGAGGCCACCTCTTCGCTGCGCCCCGAATGGGTAACGCTATTTACCTCGCAATTTTTGCACGGGGGCTTTTTGCATCTTGGCGGCAACATGCTCTTTTTGTGGGTTTTCGGCAACAATATTGAGGATCGCTTGGGGCATGTGCGCTACCTCATTTTTTACCTGACTTGTGGAGCCTTGGCCGCCCTAACCCAGTGGTTTTTCGATATGGAATCCACCATTCCTTCGCTGGGGGCAAGTGGGGCCATTGCCGGGGTGTTGGGAGCTTATATCTTGCGTTTCCCGCGAGCTGAGATCCTGACTTTGGTACCCCTGGGCATTTTTATCACAACCGTCTACGTTCCCGCCTGGGTGTTTTTGGGTTTTTGGTTTGTACAGCAGGCGTTTTACGGCATCGCCAGCCTGCAGACGCCCACCAACATCGGCATGCAGGGGGGAGGGATCGCCTACTGGGCCCACGCGGGCGGCTTTGTGTTTGGGGCCATCTTGGGGCCGCTGATGGGGTTATTTTCTGGCAAAAGCCCTTATGACCGCCAAGCCGCTTGGCGACAGCCCGACAGGGACCTGTTCTGATTGAACCTCAATCCTTTTTGTGTCAGAGACCAACTTGAGAGGAGGAAATCATGGTTCGTCTGTCTGCCAAGCCCCTAACCCTGGAAGAGTTTCTGCAGCAGCCAGAAGCTCAACCCGCCAGTGAATTCATCGAGGGAGAGATCATCCAGAAGCCCATGCCACAGGGAAAGCACAGCCTACTCCAGGGGGAGCTAACTTCTTTTATCAACGCAAACCTCAAACCCAAACGCCTCGGGTGGGCATTTCCAGAGTTGCGCTGCACTTTTGCCGGCTATGCGATTGTGCCCGATATTTCTGTGATCGCCTGGGATCGGATCCCTGTGGATGAAGATGGCACCATTCAAAATCTCATTCCCTTTTGCCCAGATTGGATGATCGAGATTCTCTCTCCCGATCAAAATCAAATGAAGCTGGTCAAGAAAATTTTGATCGGCTTGGCCCACGGCTGCCAGATGGGGTGGATCGTAGCTCCCGAAGAAAGGCTCGTTTTCGCCTACCCTGCCGGACAGCAGCCAACCGTGCATGAGGATCCGCAAGAGCTGATCCCCGTTCCCGCGTTTGCCCAAGGGATCCAACTGACGGTCGAAACGTTGTTTGGTTGGATGCGGGTTCGAGCTGACGAGAGCGGCAAGCACAGCGGAGATACACAGGCGGGGCACTCGCCTAACCCCAGCCCTTCCGGTGCCCAGTGAGAAAAAAGCCGAGACCGGCTGGACCAGTGGCACGCCTTGCTGACAAGCTGCCCCAGCCTCCCTCGCCTCCATTTCAGTCGGCGCTGTAGAGAGCAGGAGCTTGGGCAACCGTCGCTCCAATAGAGGAGAGTTCTTGGCGCAGCAGCGCCACCAGGGCATTGGTGGACTGGTCGTAGAGGCTAGTGACCAGCTTGGGATAGAGCCCAATGCCGATGATGGGGATCAGCAGGCAGGCGATGATGAACACCTCCCGCGGCTCGGCATCCACCAGTTCCTCGTGTTCGGTCAGCTCTTTGTTTTCCGGGCCAAAGAAGATCTGCCGCAACATCGACAGCAGGTAGATAGGAGTCAGGATCACCCCAACCGCCGCCAGAAAGACCACCACCAGCCGGAAGGGGAGGGAGTAGGCATCGGTGGTGGCCATGCCGATGAACACCATCAGCTCCGCCACAAAGCCGCTCATCCCCGGCAGAGCCAGAGAGGCCAGCGAGCAAGCGGTGAACATGGAGAAAATCTTGGGCATCTTCAGGCCGACGCCGCCCATTTCCTCCAGCTCCAGCGTGTGGGTGCGGTCGTAGGTGGCCCCCACCAAGAAGAACAGGCTGGCCCCGATCAGCCCGTGGGAGATCATCTGCAGCATGGCGCCGCTCATGCCGATTTCGGTCAGGGATCCGATCCCGATGAGGACAAAGCCCATGTGGCTGATGGAAGAGTAGGCGATCTTGCGCTTGAGGTTGCGCTGGGCAAAGGAGGTGAGGGCGGCAAAGATGATGTTCACCACCCCCAGCACGATCAGCACCGGCGCAAAGTAAAGATGAGCATCCGGCAGCATGCCCGCATTCATGCGCATCAGGGCATAGCCCCCCATCTTGAGCAGGATCCCGGCCAGCAACATGTGCACCGGCGCCGTGGCTTCGCCGTGGGCATCGGGCAGCCAGGTGTGCAAAGGGAAGACGGGCAGCTTCACCCCGTAGGCGATGAGGAAGGCCCCATACAGCAGCAATTGGAAGCTCAGCGGATAGGCCTTGTGGGCCAGATCCGTCATGTCAAAGCTGATGGGATCCCCGTAGAAGGCCATGGCCAGGCCCGCCACCAGGATAAACAGGGAGCTGAGGGCGGTGTAGAGAATGAACTTGGTGGCCGCATACAGGCGGTTGTACCCCCCCCAAATGGAGAGGAGCAAATACACCGGG
Organism: Synechococcus sp. RC10B2; assembly: GCF_047502635.1. Classification (NCBI taxonomy): domain Bacteria; kingdom Bacillati; phylum Cyanobacteriota; class Cyanophyceae; order Synechococcales; family Synechococcaceae; genus Synechococcus; species Synechococcus sp. RC10B2. Next base: position 38,531 of record NZ_JANSHO010000059.1, on the reverse strand, counting down.
ATCAGCTCCAGCTCCCACATCAGGAAGAAGAGCAACATGTCCTGCACGGCGAACACCCCGATCTGCCCGCCGTACATGGCCAACATCAGAAAATAAAACAGGCGCGGCTTGAGGGTGACCGGCCAGGCGGCCAAGATGGCAAGCGTGGTCACAAAAGCCGTGAGCAGGATCAGCGGCATGGAAAGGCCATCGGCCCCCACCGACCAGCTCAGCCCCACCTGCGGCACCCAGGTGTAGCGCTCCAGCAGTTGTAAGCTTGTCTGGCTGGGGTCATAGCCGACATAGAAGCCAGCCAGCAAAATGAGCAGGTCGGTAACCGCGATGAAGAGGGCAAACCAGCGAACCCGTTCTGCCAACTTTTGCGCGTAGACGCGGGTAGTGGGATCCCCAGCGGGCGCCGGGATCAAGGGGATGAAGAGGGCGGCCACCACCGGATAGACGATGACCGTGGTCAGCCAGGGAAACTCGTGCAAGCTGGGCAGCGCCATGAAGATAACCTCGTTACGCTAAGTTCATACCACACCCTTCCAGGGGGATTGCCGTCGGCTACAGCCAACAGCCTTTTACCAGAATCGCTCCTGAGTATCTCTGCTCAGCAAACCTCCAGAACTATCTTAAGGCTCTTTACCTAGTTTGCCGGGATCCCTGGCCGGGCTCGACCAGGACTCAAGCATTGACCTGGTCATCAAACCTGGCTATTAGAAACCTCATCACCTGGCCCCCGGCTAGCCGACCCTGCGCAATTGCGCCTGGACAGGACTGCCGCTGTTGGATAACAGTAGAAATAGTACTTAACAACCAAGCCAGGTCCGCCCTTGGCGGGCGGTGAGGGGAGCCTCTGGGGGAAGCTTTGAAGTATGGCACTGCATGCGGAGTTACACCGCCACCTAGGCGGTTCGGTCGTTCCTAGGATTTTGTGGCGCTACCTGCATCGCCAGGGATCCCCTCTGGCAGCACGCTTTCCTGACTACGCCGAGTTTGAGGAGTTCTACACCCGCCCGCGCAACACCCTTGAAGATTACTTGGAGCTGCACACGCTAGTGGAACAGGTGCAAACCCTGGAAAGCTTACCTTATTTCATCTACCGTCTGCTGCGGGGGGCCTATGTTTTTGAGGATTTGGCCTATCTAGAGATTCGCTACACCCCCTATCTGCGCACAGATCCCAGCTTGGACGAGGCGGATCGCCTCAAGCAGATGCGCCAAGTTATCGAAACGGTAGGGCAAGCCAGCCAGCAGCGGGAATATCCCATCGTCACCACCCAGATTGTGTGTTTGCACTCCCGCCTGCCCAGCCATATCAACCGCGCCATGGTGGAGGCCGCCGCCGAGTCCGAATACGTGTCTGCCATCGACCTGGCGGGGGGAGATAAGGCCTACGGCGAACGCATGGACGAGTGGATTGAGCTGTTCAAATATGCCCTGGCCCGTGGCCTCAAAACCACTGCCCATCTCTATGAGACTTTGGATGGCTGTTACCCAGAGCTGCTGCCCTATGTCTCGCGGATTGGCCACGGGATCCAGATCCCTCTCCACTACCCAGAGCTGCTGCCAGAGCTGGCGCGGCGCGGCCAATGCCTGGAGGTCTGTCCCACCACTTACCTGAAGACGGGGACGCTGCCCAGCTTGGAGCCCCTCAAAATCGTCTTCGACCGCTGCTTTGACGCGGGGGTAGATATCGCCATCTGCACCGACAACGCCGGCCTGCACAACGTGCGCCTGCCGTTTGAGTACGAAAACTTGCTCACGCACGACATTATCGATTTCGACCAGCTCAAGCGCTGTCAGGAGGCGGCTTTTCGTCACGCTTTTGCCTGGCCCTACAAGGAGCACCCCGCCTCGTTGCTGTCGGAGCTGCAGCAGTCAGCCTCGAAGTCCCTAGTTCCCCTCTGAGAGGGGCAAACAGGACTTTGCTTGACATTTCCGCCGCCAGACTTGGTCGCGCTTGCCCGGCGAGGGCTGGCGCAGGTCAAAACGACATCCCCCTGAGTCGGACAGCGGCCTCCTGTAGGCTGCTCTCGGAGAGGTCAGGCAGCTCAAGGCGAGCGCGGATACGGTTAAAGTGTTGCTGCAGGCCGTGGCGATAGGTGGGATCGTAGTGCTGCTGCAGTAGCTCCCGCACAAATTGCGGCCAGTCTTGGGCGTCGATGAGCTCAAACCAGCGCTGCAAACAGGCCTGGCCGTAGCGGGACTTCAAAGACAGCAATTTTTCCTTTAGCGCCTGGGGGTGGGCTATCCAGTGGGGATAGTGGGCGATCAACCCCTTCACCCGTTCTTCTAGAGGCAACTGCACCTCTACGCAGTCGGCTTGGGTGATGGCCTGCCAAAGAGCAGGGGGCAAATGAAGCTGGCCCACTTTGGCACTTTCCGACTCCACCCAGACCGGCTTGGCGGGATCCCACTGGAGAAAGGCCTGCACCAGTTGACTTTCAAAGCTCTTCTGAGTGGGCTGCGAGGTTCCCCACTCGGCCCCCAGCACCGATCCGCGGTGGCAGGCCAGCTTTTCCAGATCGAGGACTTGGGCTCCCCGCTGCTGCAGATGGCGCAGCAACTGGGTTTTGCCGCTCCCCGTTGGCCCGCAGAGGACGCGGTAGGTAAACTCCTGGGGCAAAGTCTGCAGTTGTCGGCGCACCCAGGCGCGGTAGGTTTTGTACCCCCCTTGCAAGACGGTTACCTGCCAGCCCACCTGGGACAACACCAGCGCCAGACTGGCCGAGCGCTGCCCGCCCCGCCAGCAGTAGATGAGGGGGTGGTAGTCCCGGCCCTTGTCGGCAAAGTGGGTCTGCAAATGGCGGGCGATGTTCTGGGCCACCAGGCTGGCCCCCCGCTTGTGGGCTGTAAAGGGATCCACCTGCTTGTAGAGCGTGCCCACCTCCGCCCGTTCTGCATCGTCGAGCACGGGCAAGTTGATGGCCCCCGGCCAATGGTCTTCGGCAAACTCTGCCGGCGAGCGCACATCGATAATTTCGCTGTAGGTGTGCAGCCAGGGCTCTGCAGTGAAGTGAATCGGAGGAGACACAAACCTGTGGATGGAAATGGCAAGCTAGCGCAATCTTGAACAGTTTCTAGCTTAGCCAACGCTGCTGCTCAAGGAAGCCCAGGGCTAACCCTAGCCTATCCCCTCGCAGGTGGACTTCTCGCTTTTCCAGAAGTTTAGGCAAGGTCTCTGGAACATGCAGGATGCCATTTGCCGCTCTCAAAAAAGTTATAGAAGTTTTCAGGCTCTCCAGGTGCCACCTCAGATAGAAAGGTGAGCTCGGACTTTTTCTTCGTCCATTTGGTCAGTCGGCCCCTCCATGATAAGGGATCCATTTTCCATAAGATAAAAGTAATCGGCCAGACTTTGGGCAAACTCAAAATACTGCTCCACCAGCAACACCGAAACGCCCCGCTCCTTTTGAATGCGGCTGATGGCTTCTTCGATCTCGATAATGATAGAGGGCTGGATCCCTTCTGTGGGCTCATCCAGGAGCAAAAGTTTGGGCTCCGCCACCAAAGCTCTGGCGATGGCCAGTTGCTGCTGCTGCCCACCGCTCAAATCCCCACCCAGCCGTTTAAGAAAAGAACGCAGAATTGGGAATAGGTCATAGACAAACTCAGGTATGATCCGTTCTCTGTCCGGTGCCGCTTCTAGCCCCACCAGCAGGTTTTCCTCAACCGTTAGGCGGGGAAATATCTCTCGACCTTGGGGTACATAGCCAATACCGGCGCGGGCTCGCCAATTGGGAGGGTAATGGTTGATAGGACGGCCCTCAAAAGCAATTTTGCCTGTGCAGTCTTTCAGAAGTCCCATCAGGGCTTTAAGTGTGGTGGTTTTGCCCATACCATTGCGGCCCAGAAGGCAAACCGCTTGGCCGGGAAAGATCTTAAAAGAGAGATCCTTCACAATTAAACTCTGACCATAGTAAACCCTCAAGTTGGAGACCTCCAGGAGAGGCCCGGATCCATCTCGGGATAAGTTTTGTGTTGCGGTCGCGTTTTCCGTATTCATAGGCCTGCGCATGAGTCGATTAGATACAGAACTATAGCCTCTTTGCTTAGTTTTTCCCCTTGTGGGATCCGAGATAGACCTCAATCACTCGCGGGTCGTTTTTCACATCCTCAAAGGTACCTTCGCACAGCACCGAGCCTTGGTGTAAAACGGTAACCTTGCGGGCAATTTGTCGGACAAACACCATGTCATGTTCGATCACCAAAATGGTGTGGCTTTGGGCTAAGGATTGAATTAACTCTCCTGTAGCTTCTGTTTCTTTGTCCGTCATCCCGGCCACGCATTCATCCAGCAGCAGCAAATCCGGATCTTGAGCAATCACCATGCCGATCTCCAGCCATTGCTTTTCTCCGTGGGAAAGCAGCCCTGCCGGAACCCGATCCTTACGGCTGAGGCCAATGGTTTCCAAAAGAGCATCCGTTTTTTCTCGCAGATGCTTTTTGCCAAGTAGGGTGGAAAAAACCCTTTTGTCAGGGTTGAGGGATAGCTCCAAGTTTTCTCGCACGCTCAAGTTTTGATAGACCCGCGGCGTCTGAAACTTGCGCCCAACACCCAAATTCGAGATCTCATGTTCCTTGAGCTTGGTCAGATCTTTTCCTTTAAACAGCACCCGGCCTCGAGTAGGCTTAACCTTGCCCGTCAGCACATCGAGAAACGTAGTCTTGCCTGCCCCATTGGGGCCGATGACCACCCGCAGCTCCCCTTCCTCCAGAGAGAAGTTCAGCCTGTCCAAAGCCTTGAAGCCATCAAAGCTGACGGTGAGATCCTGAGTTTGTAAAATTTGTCGGGTGGCGGTGGGAGCTGCAGTAAGCATGGGGATCACATCCAAGAACGGAAAGGCCAAAGGTCAAACCGGATTCTCAACCCATCAAATAAACCCATCAAATAGGAGAGGAAACTTGGCATCGCTGGCTCACCCATGGGATCCTCTTACCTTAAACTTATATCTTGCACATAACTGACATCCTCAAGAGAAAGCCAGATTTAAGCTGGGGAAGTATCTGCCAAGCGCCTGCGCCAAAGCTGAACGGTGACCCAAAGTCGCCTGCCTTGGGTGCGCACCCAACCCACCAGTCCATCCGGCAGCACCAGCACCACCAACAGGAACAATCCCCCCTGGAAAAATAGCCAAATCTCCGGAAAATTTTCGCTCAGCAAGCTCTTGGCAAAGTTAACCAACAGAGCCCCCAGCACTGCCCCCACCAAACTGGCCCGACCGCCCACCGCCACCCAGATCACCATTTCAATGGAAAAGGGAACGGCCATCGCATTGGGAGAGATGATCCCGGTTTGCAAGGTAAACAAAGCTCCGGCAATGCCTGCCAGGGCAGCAGACACGGCAAACACCAGAACTTTAAAGCCGGTGGGATCGTAGCCGGAAAAACGAACCCGCGGCTCGTCATCTCGAATGGCTACCAGGATCCGACCGAATAGGCCGCTGGTCAGCCAACGACACAGAAGGTAAGCCAAAACCACCGCCAGAACTGTAGTGACATAGACAGCGAAGCGCATCTCGGACGAGTTGACATCCAGGCCAAACAAAGTCTGGAAGTTGGTCAGGCCGTTGGTGCCATTAATTAAGCGCTGTTGGCCGTTGAAGAAGTTAAAGAAAATGATCGTGGTGGCCTGAGTTAAAATGGAAAAATAAACCCCTCGGATGCGATTTCTCACCACCAAATACCCCAGGGCTGCCGCCACCAAAGCCGGGATCAAGACCACAGCAACAGCCGTAAACGGAAACGAATAAAAGGGATACCAAAACCAGGGCAATTCCGTTACCCCGTAGAGGCTGAAAAACTCCGGTATCTGACCTTCCGGCAATTGCAATTTCAGGTGCATCCCCAGAGCGTAGCCCCCCAAGGCAAAGAACACCCCATGCCCCAGGCTGAGCATGCCGGTATAGCCCCAGATGAGGTCGATCCCCAAAGCTACAATGCTGAGGGCCAGAAACCGCCCCAACAAGTTGAGCCGAAAGCCAGACAGCACAGTTGGGGCCACAAAGATCAAGGCCAGCACCAAAACGATGAGGATCCCGGCCTCCCACAGAAGCTTGCGAGAAGAATTGGGATCCCCACCCGCGGCGGGAGCAGCCACTTCATGATCAGCACGGGGGGAATGAACCAGTTTCATGGGCTTTGTGAGGGAGTAGAAGATGGAGAGTCTGGTCCTAGAGTTTTCGCCAAGCGAGATCATTCCCTAGGCATCCACCATACGACCTTTTTCGGGGAAAAGGCCCCGAGGTCGCACCTGCAAAAAGGCCACGATCAAAGCAAAGACCATCACCTTGGCCATGCTCGTGGTGGCAAAAAAGTTGAGGGTATCGGTCAGGATGGGCACGTTGGGAAAAATCAAAGCCAGCGTCCCTGAGCCGATGACAAAGTTGGCAATCCCGATCCCAAGCGCTGCCACAATGCTGCCCAAAAGCTTACCGACACCCCCCACGACAACCACCATAAAGGTATCCACGATGTAGTTTTGGCCGGTGTTCGGCCCCACGGATCCCAGCAGGCTGACCGCCACGCCGGCTACTCCCGCCAGACCCGAACCGATGGCAAAGGTAAGGGCATCCACCTTTTGCGTGGGGATCCCTACACAGGCGCTCATGGCCCGATTCTGGGTAACCGCCCGGATGCGCAGCCCCCAGCGGGTGCGTTGCAAGAAGAAGTACAGCCCCAGGATGCAGAAGACAGTGAGGGCGATGATAAACAGGCGGGTATTGGGCAAAAACAGGTTGCCCACCGGGATCCCACCCCCCAGCCAACGGGGAGCGGTCACATCTTTGTTCTGGGCTCCAAACCAGGGTTGAGTGACTGCTAAAGCATAGGTTTGCGCCAGCACCCGCCCCCCCACCGCTGCAATGGCCGTGGAAAGCACCAGTAGCAGCGCCAGCGTCCACCCCTTGAGACGCGGCCAATCCGCCCGCCTGGACAAAAGCCACCAGCCGCCGAAAAAGAGCACCGCGAAGGCCCCCAAGCGGAAAGCCAGCACCCAATTGACGCTGCGCACAAACTGCTGCAGGATCAGGCTCACGCCCCAAGTGGCCAGAAGGGTTTCCAGCGGTCGGCCATACAAAAAGCGAATCACCCCCCGCTCCAGGGCTAGTCCCACCAGAGCCGTGACGGCAAAGGCAGCTACCAAAGCTGGGAAGATGTACAGATCCCGCCAGGGATCCCCTAGGGGACGAAAGGCATTTTGCACGACGAAGGTGGTGTAGGCCCCCAACATCATCAGCTCCCCATGGGCCATGTTGATGACCCCCATGAGGCCGAAAACAATGGCCAAGCCCAAGGCGGCTATCAGCAAGACGGTGCCAATGCTAATGCCGTTGAACAAGCTGTCCAGGAGCAAGGTCATGGGCAGGGGATCCTCCTTCCAACTAAACTAGGGAGGCTAACCGAGCATCTAGGCGGGATCCCCGACCCTATCCAAACGGCAAGGGATCCCAGCCCTGGCCAGGACTAGCTGACTTTGTAGCGACCGCCCTTGGCCGGATCTGACCAATCGCAGGCAAAGCCCTTGGTCTCTGCCACAAACTGGTTCCAGGGCTGTGGTTCCACGGCATCCGTAGAAAAGATGACATCAAACAAACCGTCAGAGCGCACCTGGCCGATCCGCACATACTTGGTCAGGTGGTGGTTGGTGTTCATGGTTACCAAGCCTTCAGGGGCATCGAAGGTCTGGCCGTAGGCTGCCCGCCGCACGGCGTCGATTTCTACTGTTCCCGCTTTTTCCACTGCCTGCTTCCAGATGTAAACCATGATGTAGGCGGCTTCCATCGGGTCGTTGGTGACGCGGTTTTGGCCGTATTCTGCCTTGAAAGCCTCCACAAACTTCTTGTTGGCAGGCGTATCCACCGTCATAAAGTAGTTCCAGGCGGCAAAGTGCCCTTCCAAGAATTCGGGGCCGATGGCCTGTACCTCTTCTTCAGCAATGCTGACGGACATGGTAGGATAGCGATCTGGCCCCAGCCCTGCCCCTTTCAACTGTTTGAAAAAGGCCACGTTGCTGTCGCCGTTCAAGCTGTTGTAGATCACACCGCCATTGGGAAGAGCGGCCCGGATCTTGCTGATGATGGGAGTAACTTCTGTGCTGCCCAAAGGCAGATAGTCTTCACCCACCACCTTGCCCCCCAGGGCTTCCAACTGGGCCTTGATGATGGTGTTGGCCGTGCGGGGGAACACGTAGTCGGATCCCACCAGGAAGAACTCTTTGCCCTTGTTCTTGAGCAGCCATTCCACCGAAGGCTCGATCTGCTGGTTGGGGGCAGCGCCGGTGTAGAAGATGTTTTTGGAGCACTCTTGTCCTTCGTACTGCACGGGATACCAGAGCAGGTGCTGCTTGGATTCAAACACCGGCAACACGGCTTTGCGACTGGCCGAAGTCCAGCAGCCGAATACCGTTGCCACCTTGTCCACATCGATCAATTTGGTGGCTTTCTCGGCAAAGGTTGGCCAATCGGAAGCGCCATCCTCGATAATCGGCTCGATCTGCTTGCCCAAAACCCCACCGGCGGCATTGATCTCTTTGATGGCCAGCTTTTCCGCATCCACCACGCTGGTTTCCGAAATGGCCATGGTGCCGCTAAGGGAGTGCAAAATGCCAACGCGGATGGTCTCTCCCTGGGCGTAGGCGGGCACGGATCGCTTCACCCAGATCTGCGGCCCTAGGGCAGCCCCGGCTCCGGCCAGAGCGCCCATTTTCAGCACTTGACGACGATTAAATGATAGAGCCATCGGTGATCTCCGAAACGAAGTGAGTGCAAAGGGTATTAAGAAGTCCAGTTGTTGCAGCAGCCCGGCCAACAGAGGGAAGCACTTAGCTCATCACCTCGCCCATGTGTTAAATTTGCCCAACTGCAGTCGGCTGAGGCTTTCACCGAATGCCTTCCCAACGTCAACAGGGGAAAGGCTAATTCTGCAGTCGAGAAAGCGTTGTGCATCCCTGTTGCCTTAACGTGTTCCATCAAACCCATTCAGCCCGGAGAGAATTGTATCGCGGGATACCTTTTCCCAGAATCCGAGCCTGTTCTCGGCTCCCTTTCCCCACAGGCTGTAGGCAAAGGCAGGGATCCCTTGCTGCCGGCATAATAGGGGTTCTGGGGTCGAGAATTAGTTGAGAGTTAACAGCTTATGGTGCAGCAGGCCGGCTATGGATCTTGGCGATCCCCGATTACCGCTGACCTGGTGGTGACGGGATCCCTGCGCTTGGGACAGATGGTTTGGGATCAGGGGGATCTCTACTGGACGGAGGGCCGCCCGCAAGAAAAAGGGCGCAATGTGTTGATGCGGCGCTCTGCCGACGGGATCCTGGTGGAGCTGACACCGGCACCTTTCAATGTGCGGACACGAGTGCATGAGTATGGGGGTGGAGCTTATTGGGTGTCGGCAGGGGTAGTGTATTTTTGCAACTTCGCTGACCAACGGCTCTACCGCCTGCTGCCGGGTTCAGATCCCCAGCCCCTGACGGAAGCAGGCCCCTATCGCTATGCAGATGGGGTGGTGGATCGGGCGCGTGGACGCATCCTCTGTGTGCGGGAAGATCACAGCCGCCAGGGAGAGCCGGAAAACAGCCTTGTCTCGATTGACTTGGAAAGCGGATCCCAGCGCGTTTTGGCCTCTGGGCACAATTTCTATGCCAACCCTCGCCTCAGCCCCGATGGCCAGACCTTGGTATGGCTGACCTGGGATCACCCCCAGATGCCCTGGGACGGCACAGAGCTGTGGCGGTCTGAGGTGAACCCTGACGGCAGCTTGGGAGAACCTCAAAAGCTGGCCGGTGGCCCTGCCGAGTCGATCTTCCAGCCCCAGTGGTCACCGGAGGGGGATCTCTACTTTGTTTCCGATTGCAGCGGCTGGTGGAACCTCTATCGCTGGGATCCCCAGGGCCCCATTCCCCTCTGCCCTATGGAAGCGGAGTTTGGAGAGCCGCAGTGGGTGTTTGGCCTGAGCACCTACGGCTTCTGTGGCGATGGGCGCATCCTGGCCTGCTACCAACAGGGGGGTCTGTGCCATTTGGCCTACCTGGATCCCCAGTCGGGGCAACAGGAAGAGATCCCTTTGCCCTACACCGAGATCCACAATCTGCAGGTAAGTGGGGAAAAAGCCGCTTTCCTGGCCGGATCCCCGACGGAAGCCACTGCCTTGGTCTGCCTAGACTTACCCTCCAGCCAAGTGGAGGTGGTGGCCCGTTCTAGCAGCGTGGCGGTAGAGCCGGAGTACTTGTCGATCCCAGAGCCTATTGTTTTTCCCACCGGTGGCGGCAAGGAAGTGGCCTATGCTTTCTTCTATCCCCCCAAAAACCGAGACTTTGTTGCCCCTGCTGGCGAAAAGCCACCCCTGCTGGTGAAAAGCCACGGCGGGCCCACCGGGGCGACGGCAGCCGTGCTCAACCTAGGGATCCAATACTGGACCAGTCGGGGGATTGCCGTTTTGGATGTCAACTACCGCGGCAGCAGCGGCTATGGGCGGGCCTACCGGGAGGCCCTCAAGGGCCGCTGGGGCCTTGTGGACGTGGAAGATTGCATCGCTGGGGCCCAATTCTTGGCAGCCCAGGGCAAGGTGGACGGGGAGCGGCTGCTCATTCGCGGCGGCAGCGCCGGCGGCTACACCACCCTGGCGGCCCTGACGTTTCACACCGTCTTCAAGGCCGGCGCCAGCTACTACGGGGTGAGCGATCTAGAGGCCCTAGCCCAGGAGACCCACAAGTTTGAGTCCCACTACTTGGACAGCTTAATTGGCCCCTACCCGGAGCGGCGGGATCTCTACCGGGAGCGCTCTCCCATCCACCACCTGGAGGGTCTCAACTGCCCCGTTATCTTCTTTCAAGGCCTGGAGGACGCCATCGTCCCTCCCAACCAAGCAGAGAGGATGGTGGCTGCCCTGCAGGCCAAGGGGATCCCGGTGGCCTATGTCCCTTTTGCCGGTGAGCAGCACGGCTTTCGCCAGGCAGCCAACCTCAAACGGGCCCTGGAGGCAGAGCTTTATTTCTACGCCCAGATCCTAGGGTTTCCCTTGGCGGAGCTTATCGAGCCGGTTCCCATTGCCAACTGGCCTCCTCCTCGTTGAGGTTACTTGTCCTGGCTCAGCGCCTCCCCATTGGGTATCCTAGTCAAGGACGCTGGGGAAGGGAGGCATGCAGAGCAGAACAAGCCACCGGCAACTCTGGAGGCGATGGCTTGCCGCGACCTTAGCAGCAGGCGGAGTACTGGGCGGCGTCCTGTGGGGCTTTTACGCCTCCTCCTGGGCAGAACCTGTCGAGATGGCGGCGGCGCCTCCAGCACCCCTGAGCTCGACTTCTGGCGCCGCCTTTTTGCGCGCCTACAAAGCCCTGCAGGCCGGCCAAGCGCAAGCGGCCCTGGAGCACCTGCAGGGCTTGGAAGAAAAGCTGCCAGTTCTCACCGACGAGATCTGGAAGCTCAGGGCTCAGGCTTATGAAAAGCTGGGGGATCGAGAAACAGCCCGCCAGATCTGGTGGCCCAAGATCTTGCAGGAGTATCCCCACAGCCCGGTGGCCGCCTACGCCCTCTGGGGAATGGGCCAGGTGGATCAGTTGCGGCGGCAATTTCCCACCCACCCCCTGACGGCCCGCGCCCTCAAGCACCTGCTGGAGCTGGATCCTGACCGGTATGACCTGCTGCGGGATCTGGCCTTGCACCACCCGCAAACCCCTGGGTTAACGCCGCTGCTGGATCGCTGGCGGCAAGCCCAAGAGGGATCCCTCACGGCCTCCGATTGGCAGATCCTGGCCGATGCCTATTGGGAGCAGCGGGAGTACGGCAAAGCCGCCCGCGCCTACGGGCGTGCCCCCACCACCTCTCGCAATCTCTACCGCCAGGGGCGCAGCCACCAGATCTCGCGGGAGTTTCCCCAGGCCAAAGCGGCTTACCAAGCGCTGCTGGCACAGTTTCCCGATGGGCCAGAGGCTTCTCTCACCCGCCGCCGTTTGGCGGAACTGAGCGACCTGCCGACGGCGATCGACTTGCTTCGCCAGGTGGGATCCGGCTCGGATAGAGAAGCTCCAGAAGCGTTGCTCAGCCTCAGCCAACTGTATGACCGCAACGGCAGCCCGCAATCGGCCCAGGCGGTGCGGCAGACCCTTTGGGAGCGCTTCCCAGTCAGCGAAGCCGCGGCCACCGCCGCCTGGACGGTGGCTTGGCGCCAGGCGCAAACGGGCAATCTCAGCCAAGCCATTGCTCTAGCCCAGCAGATTGGCTTGGCCCAGCGGGATACGGAAATGGGGGCGCAACTGCTCTACTGGGCCGGCAAATGGCGGGAACGGCTGGGGGAGGTGGCTGCGGCGCGGCAAACCTATCAGCAGGTGCTGCGGCAGTTTCCCCACACCTACTACGCCTGGCGGGCGGCGGCGCAACTGGGCTGGCCAGTAGGAGATTTCTCCAGCGGCCGCCAAAGGGTTGAGGTGGATTTTCAGCCCGTTCGCCAACCTTTGCCCGCCGTTTCCGAGGCTACCCAGACCCTGCATCTCATTGGCGCTGGCCAACTGGCCTGGGAGCGCTGGCAGGGGGAAATGGCTCTGCTGCAACGGGATCCCGGCCAGATGAGCGTGGCCGAGCGCTTTGCCAGCGGCATTTTGCGCAACAACGCCGGCGAGCACCTGCGGGGCATCAACCAGGTGGCTGCCCTGCGCTTTAGCGCCGAGCCCGACCCGCTGCTGCCGACCCTGAGACAGCGCCAGGATTTCTGGCAGGCCATCTACCCGCTGCACTACTACGCCAGCCCAGAAAACACCTGGGAAAGGGATCCCTACGCCCAGCCCGGCCTGGCCCGCTGGTCGCGGCAATTTAACCTCAATCCCTTGATGGTGGCGGCCCTGATCCGCCAGGAATCCCGCTTTGAGCCAGAGATCGTCTCGGCCTCGGGAGCGCTGGGCCTGATGCAGGTGATGCCTGCCACCGGCCGCTGGATTGCCCAAAAAATCGGCCTAGCCCAGTACAGCCTCACCAACCCCGCCGACAATCTTCACCTGGGATCCTGGTACTTCGACTACACCCACCGCACCTACCAAGACAACACCCTCCTGGCCCTGGCCAGCTACAACGGCGGCCCCGGCAACGTGGCCAGGTGGCTGAGCCGCTTCGGCTTTGAGGATCCCGATGAATTTGTGGAGCAGATCCCCTTCGCCGAAACCCGTGGCTATGTCAAGTCTGTCTTTGGCAACTACTGGAACTACTGGCAGCTCTACACCCAAGAGGGGCGCACCTTGGTCAGCCAGCGCCTGCAACCGCACCTGTCAAATGATTGACGTTCTCCCCAGCCCCAAGGGGCGGGAATTCTTTCTTGCTCATCGCGAGCTACGCAGACGTACCGGTGAGATTGCCACCGCACGCCTCCTTCTTTCCCCCCCGTATACGGAGGGATGAAAGAGGGCGCGGGGCCTGCGCCGCCAAGGTTTTGGTCAAACTAGTGTCCAACCTGAGCGAGAGGCTGGAGGGTAGCCTCCGGCGCGATCTGTTGGCCAGCAGGCTCACAGCTCTTCTAGAGCTAGCGTCGGGAGGAGGTCAGCCTTTCCCCCAGCAACTGCACCGAGTAGGCCGCCAGCCCCAAGCCCACCATGAAAAACATGAAGGCGATCAGGGAAACGGATCCCACCAGCAGGTAGCGCACCAGAATGCTGATCCCCCGCGCCAGGGATCCGCTTTCCAGGTCGATGGGCGGCAACTTGGCCAGCATCGAGAGCAGCAATTGTAGGAACCCATAGCCCAAACTGGCAGCAAAGGCAGCCCCCAAGAGGGCGCTGAGGGGATGGGGGGAGGACGGCATGGGGCAGCACCGGAAAACTCACCCTTATTGTAGGCTCCAGGTACAATATGAGCGTTTGTCCTGAGAACGAAATGATGGGGAGCGGGTCTGAAGCAGTTTCCCACTACGAAGTGTTGGGGGTTTCGGTGCTGGCGACGGCAGCGGAGATCAAGTCTGCCTATCGCCGTTTGGTCAAGTACCACCATCCCGACAGCCTGCTGGCCAAAAAAGACGGGGCTGCTGCTGAACGCATTCGCCAGATCAACGCCGCCTACGCGGTGCTCAAGGATCCGCAAGCCCGCCGCGAGTACGACCGACAACTGCGCGCTAGCTGGGCCTCGCGCCACCCTCAGCCGACGGGCTCCCCCTCGGAGACGGTCAGCCAGGAGGCTATTGCCCGCGAAGCCTGGATTCGGCAGGTCTACACTCCTCTGAACCGAGTTTTGGGGCCTTTACTGTCTTCTCTCAAGCCGCAGTTAAATGCCTTAGCGGCAGATCCTTTTGATCCCGATTTGCTGGAGGCCTTTGGCCTGTATCTGGAGGAGTGTACGCAGAAACTGGCCCAAGCTCAGCAGATCTTTCGCCGCCTTCCCAATCCCAGCAGCCTAGGGGGGGTGGCTTCTCGCCTCTACTATGCCCTCAACCACTTGGAAGATGCCCTGGAGGAGCTGAGCTATTTCCCGCTGAACTTTGACGATCGCCACCTGCACACTGGGCAAGAGCTGTTTCGGCGGGCGGAAGGGTTGCGTCGAGAAGCCATAGACACCTACGCCCAGAGTTCGCCCTAGCGAGACCCGCCGCCGGGTGGAGAGGGGCGGGAATCGTAGGGGGTGGGAATGTACTGCACGGAAGGACGGCCCATGCTGGCCTGGGGGTACAAGTCCATCAGGGCGTAGATCTGGGGCGGCAACTCGGTGGAGATGGGCAGGCCCAGCTCCCGCGCTTCTTCAGCCGTAATCGGGTAGTCGTGGGTCACCCGCCCGCTGGTCAGGGCCTGGATGAGGGGCTCGATGCGTTCGGGGGCAATTTTGCGCTTGGGCACATCGTCCTTGAGCAGCTCCCGCACAAAGTTCTGCACCTGGTGCATCGCCTTGCGGGCCAGATCTGCCAGGATCAGAGTCTGGTCGTCGATCTCGGCAATGGGCTTTTCCGCCACCACCTGCAGAATACTGGCCGCAGCATAGCCGCCCAACTGGGGATCCACCGGCCCCAGCACCGCATTGGCATCCATGACAATTTCATCGGCGGCCAAGGCCAGCATCGTCCCCCCCGACATGGCGTAGTGGGGCACAAACACCGTCACCTTGGCCGGATGGCGGATCAGGGCGCGGGCAATTTGCTCGGTGGCCAGCACCAGGCCACCGGGGGTATGCAAAATCAAATCAATCGGGGTATTGGGTGGGGTAAGGCGAATTGCCCTCAACACCTGTTCGGAGTCCTCGATGCTGATGTAGCGGGAAACCGGGATCCCCAAAAAACTAATCGACTCCTGGCGGTGAATGAGCAGAATCACCCGGCTGCCCCGCTTTTGCTCCAACTCCCGAATGGCCATCAAGCGCCGGAACTCTTGGGCACGACGGTTCAGCAGAGGTTGCAAAGAGCTGAAGATCAGGAAAATCCAGAACAGGCTGCCCCAGTCCACTTTCGCGCCTCAAGCGGGATCCCTTTGCCTCCAGCATAGAGGATACGGAACCTCTGGTGATCTGCAGGCCTCACGCGTTGGGTTCAGACGCCGCAAAAAAGCGATCCAAGGCCCGCAGCAAATCCGGTACAGAAGTTTGGTTAATCCAGGAGCGAATGTAAGCCCGCTGCTCCGCCAAGTTTTCAAGACGGCCCAGCTTTTGCATGGCCAAAAGGCGGCTTTCTGCCTCGGCGCGGTTGATTTGTAAGTCCAGCCGCTGCTCCGGGGTGAGGGGATGCTCTGTCTGGGCCAACAGGTGATCGGCCACCATCAGGAACACCAGAGGCCCCGCCAGCTCCACCTGAGACTCGGCTTCCGGCTCAGAATCGGCCCCGGCGAGATCCTGGAGATCTTGAAAGAGATCCTGCCCCAGTTGCAGCAGCTCTTCTGCTGAGGCAGCCCGCAGCGCTGTCTCCGCAGCAGCCCGCAGCGGCTCTGGGGAAACCTTGTGGCGAGCGGCCAATTCTGCCAGGGCCTGTTCCCATTGATCCCGTTGGGCTTGCAACACAGCTTTCTCTTGCGGAGAAAAATCCAGCCGCTCCAGCAACACCTGCAAAGCCACAGCCCCCACCAACAGGGGCGGAAAGCGCAACAGGGTAGAGCCGGATCCCGCCTGCTCCAAAAAGGCTTCCAAATCGGGGCCGGATCCCCTGTCCAACAAATCCTGCAGGTAGGCCAGCACCTGCGGCGGCGAAGTCAGCCTCAGGATCCCTCGGGCCTGCGCCCGCAACTCTGCCGGGATCCCAAGGGTTTGCAATTGGGCTTCCGCCCGCGCTTGCGCTTCCGCAATCACCTCTGGCAAATCCGCCGTCGCCTGACCGGCCTGTAAGAGAACCTGGCTGGTGTCCTGCAGCAAGCTGGCCGCCTCCACAAACAGCAGCAACTGAGGGATCCGCAGCGTCGGCAAGACCATGTTAACTAAGCCTCAGATCCGCAGCGGATCCCGCAGATTCTGGATCGGCTGGCGCAGCGGAACGGGTTGGCCCGTTGGGCTTGTGCCAGTGCAGGCCAATCAGCGCGTCGTACAAAAAGCTCCAAAACTCCCCTCTCTCCCAGATCCCCAGCGTTTGCTGGCAGTTACGCGCGTCCAGCTCAGGTTTGGCCGCCCAGTAGGCCGCCTGATACTTGTACCAGGGAACCGAGGGCCAGAGATGGTGGATCAAGTGATAGTTTTGCCCCAGCAGCAGAATATTGGTCAGCCAGCCAGGGTAAACCCTGGCGTTGTACCACCGCTCTTGGGATTGAAAAGGGCGATGGGGCAGATAGTCGAAAAACAGGCCCAACAAGAAGCCCATAATAAAGGCGGGGGGCAGCCAATAGTTCATGATGTAGTCGGTGTAGCCAAAGTGAATGGCCAGCGCAAACGTTAGGATCACCACCAGCCGACTCAGCCCCCATTGCAGCAGATCCCAGCGACCTTTGCGCCAGAGCTGCCGCTTGAAGAAAAACACCTCATGGTAGAAAAAGCGCGGCGCAATTAGCCACAGCGGCCCGCCCGTAGACACATAGTGATCGGGATCGTCTTCGGGATGGTTGACGTGGGCATGGTGTTGCATGTGCACCCGCTTAAAGACCGGATAGACAAAGCCCTGTAACAGGGCAGAGCCATGGCCCAGCGCCTCGTTTAAAAAGCGGTTGCGGTGGGCCGAGCCGTGCGAGGCATCGTGGATCACTGTGCCCAGAACATACAGGGCGACAAAATTCAGCCAAAACACCAGCCAGCGGGGCCAATGCCAAAAGGCGTACCCGCCAAAGCAAGAGGCCGAAAGCGCCACCGCCGCCAAAAACATCAGCAGGGTGGGATTCCAAAATTCTGGCGGCGGCCCCAACAGCTCACGGGGTAACGCAAAAGGCTTGGGATCCGGTTGCGGAGTCGCAGCAGCAGTCATCGGCAGCCATCCTTGGGTGTGCACAGCGCAGACGGTGAGGATGGATTAAGGCAACAAAGCCAGGTCATCACCTCAAAAGCGGGGGAAGAGAACAATTTGTTAACTTTCGTTAGTATACGGCAGAGAGCTGCTCCCCTCGTTGGCCCAGGCCGGATTTTTCTTGCCAACTCCAGCCCGTCTCGACCGTTCCCGGCGAGGGGTAGATCGGCCATGAGGCCAGAAGAAGCCACAGTGTGAGGTTTTGTTGCGGCCTCTGTTGCAATTCATGTGGGGATCCCTTTGGGAGTTGCGGAATGGGGGTAATCTAGGGGGCGGTTAACCTGAGCTGAGGAGGAAAACCATGCTGCCCATTGTTGCGCCGTTGGCTATGACTGCCCAAACCAGCCCTTGGTCTCCCCTGAGCGCGGTGATTATCCTGCTCTGCACAGGGCTGGCCTACCTAAGCTTCAAGTCCTCTTCGGGTGTGGCTTCAGAAACCGGGCCTGTGTTGGGGATGACCTGGCCGGAAGTGCTGGGGGTCGCCAGCTTCGGCCATCTGCTGGGCGTGGGGGTGATCTTGGGCCTCTCCAATATGGGGGTTCTCTGAGGCATTTTCCGTTTACATTTCTTGACCTTAGCGGGAATCTCCGCCCGGCAATGTTAAACTCTCTATCAATCCTGAAAAAGAGCAGTTTCTCCAGCTCCACTTCCTTCTTGTCGAGGTTTGTTGTCATGCCTGCGATGATGCTCCTGGCGGCTTTGCCAGAAGGCTATGAGTTGTTCGATCCCCTGATCGACATTTTGCCGATTATCCCCGTTTTGTTTTTCCTGCTGGCTTTTGTTTGGCAGGCGGCGGTGGGCTTTAAGTGAAGCCCTCGGAATCTGCGATTGGCAACTACGGACTTTGGGACTGCTTTTGCTTACCCCTCTTGTTCTGGCGGGGGGGTAGTTTTAGTTGGGGCAGGTTTGGGGCAGGCCGCTGCGCCGCAGGCCTGATTCTCTGCCTTGCAAAGCTGAGACTGGCTGGCTGGGGTTCAGGGCTCGCGGTCGAGGGCGCCGGTAATCCAGAGCACCCCTGCCAAGCAGACGAAGTGGGCAAAGGTAACGTTGATATTGGCAGCCAGCAGCAGCACTCCTGCCGTCTGGGTGCTCAGCGTGCGGGTAAACAGCCGCACCAGCAGCTCTCCCACCTGCGCCTCCATAGCGATGAGGGCCAAGAAAGCGCCGGTCATGCTGACATAGGTAACCCATTGCAACTGCTTGGGCAGATCCAACTGGCTTGGGGTAGCGGCGGATACTGAGCGGCGCTCCGCCTGGAGCAGGTAGCGCCAGTTAAAGAAGAGACCGGCTGCCAGGGTTAGAAGGGTAAACAGGGTAAACCAGAAGGCGATAAAGGCCCCCGTCGAGTCGTCGCGATAGAGGGTATTCTGGCCAACCAAAAATCCCAGCCAGAGCAGCAGAGCTGTTGCCCCCAGAACCGCCTGAAACCAGAACCCGAAGCGGCGCGTCAGGCGCAAGCGAGACTTCATGCGCTCGACAGCCACCCGTACTGACGGCGACATAGGCTCGTTCATCGCTCTCCCCCCGCTCTCTACGGACGAGCACTGACCTCCGCTTCCAGCCTACCGCTATCTTCCGTCCTCCGTCACATCCAGGCCAAAGCGCTGCAGGGGATCCAAGGGGGGTTAGGGTTTGGGGCTAGGGCTCACGCTGGGATCCCCGCTTTGCAGGCGCAGGATTTCGGCTTCGATGCGATGTCGGAGGGTTTTGCCTTCTTCGGAGCGAATCCACAAGGTAATGCGGTTGTATTCGGGCACGGTCATGCCGTGGCGGGTGATGATCTCGGTGGCGGTGCGAATGAACTCCCGCCGGATTTGATCTTTGCTGGCCGGATCCGCGGTGGCCTGGGAGCGCTGCTGGGCCTGTTGTCGGTGGGGCTCCATCTCCAGGACGATGCGGGCGTACTTGGCGACCTGTTCATCGGTCAAAACCAGAGAGGTGGCCGGGGTTTGGGCTACGGCAAGGGAAATGCCCAAGACAGGGATCCAAGTACAGGCCCAGATCAGGCCCACCAGCCCTTTTTGGGCCAAGTTGGGCATGGAGAATGCTGTCCACCGTCTCCGACTTGCTTGACCTGACACCGCTGCTATCTCCCCACCCGATAACTGGTCTTCAACAGGGTTGCTGGCGCTTTTGGGATCCTCCCTACTTTGGTGTAGCTCTCGCCTTTACCCAGCTTCAACCCACTCCGGGTATAGGCTCTGATGCTATCTGTTTTTCCCGGCAAAAGGCCAGGGATCCCAGAGCCTGCTTTTTATTTGACCGAAAAGCGGCCTTGAGGTTCCTGGTGCGGCCTTTCCATCTCTTTCCTGCCCATCTCGACGGCCCAGGGGGAGTGGCCTCTGGGATAATGGGGGTAGATGCTCGTTGTTGCCTCTATGAACTTGGAACGTCGCCCGGTTTTCCCGTTTACCGCCATTGTCGGCCAGGAGGAGATGAAGTTGGCCCTGCTCCTCAACGTCATCGATCCCCGCATCGGCGGGGTGCTGATCATGGGGGATCGCGGCACGGGCAAGTCCACCACCATCCGCGCCTTGGCCGATCTGCTGCCCCAGATCGAGGTTGTCAAGGGGGATCCGTTCAACAGCCACCCGCGGCAGCGGGATCTGATGAGCGACCAGGTGTGGGAGCGCCTGCAGGCGGGGGAAACCCTGGAAACCACCTGGATCCAGGTGCCGATGGTGGATCTGCCCCTGGGAGCCACGGAAGACCGGGTCTGCGGCACTCTCGACATCGAGCGCGCCTTGTCTCAGGGGGTGAAGGCTTTTGAGCCGGGGCTCTTGGCCAAGGCCAACCGCGGCATCCTCTACGTGGACGAGGTCAACCTCCTGGACGACCACCTGGTGGATGTCTTGCTGGATGCGGCGGCCTCTGGCTGGAACACGGTGGAGCGGGAAGGGATTTCCATTCGCCACCCGGCCCGCTTTGTCCTGGTGGGATCCGGCAACCCTGAAGAGGGAGAATTGCGGCCCCAACTCTTGGATCGCTTCGGCATGTTTGTCCGCATCGAGACGGTGCGGGATCCGGCCCTGCGAGTGCAGATCGTGGAGGAGCGCAGCCAGTTCGACGCCGACCCCCAGGCTTTTCTGGCCAAATACGCCGAGGCCCAGCAGCGCCTGCGGGAGCGCATTGAAAAGGCCCAGCACCTCTTGCCGACTGTGATGGTGGATCCTGAGTTGCGCCTGAAGATCTCCGGCGTGTGTGCGGCGCTGGAGGTGGATGGGCTGCGGGGCGATATCGTCACCAACCGGGCAGCCAAGGCGTTGGCAGCTCTGGAGGGGCGCAGCGAGGTCACCGTTGCCGATATTCGCCGGGTCATCAGCTTGTGTTTGCGCCACCGCCTGCGCAAGGATCCGCTGGAAACCATCGACTCCGGCTACAAGGTCGAGAAGGCCTTTAGCGAGGTGTTTCAGGTGAGCCTGGAGAGCGCCGCTTAGCTCTCACCCCCAGCCCCTCTCCCCCTGGGAGAGGGGAGCTAGGCAAATAGGGCTTCCAGTTTGTCGGCGATGGCGGCAACCCAGGCCCGCTCCTGGCGGCTGAAGCTGCGCGGCCTGTCGCTGCCCAAAATGAGGCATCCCCTCTGGCCGATGGGCTGGCAGAGAACTGCCTGGGATCCGGGGGGCAACAGGCCGTCGAACTCGGCGCGGGCGGGGAAAAATCTCAGATCCCCCAGGTAGAGGGGCTGACGTGTCTCCAATACCTGCTGCAGGGTGCCCTGAAGCTGCAGGGAGGGCAAGTGGCCGGGGCTGGCCAGGATCCCCCGCTGCAGCAGGGTGCGCCCCTCCACCCAGATCACCACGGTGCGGGCGGCGGTGGTGCTGAGCAGGGTGTGGGAAGCCCAGGCCAGCTCCAGTTTTTCCCTCTCGGACAGATCCGGGTGCCAGTCGCAACCTGGACTTCCCTGCAGGGGGGCAGCCTGGGGAGGACGCGGCTGGATCTGCTGCCACAGCAGGCCGGTCAAGATCAAAACAGCGCTGAGGAGGATCCCCAAGGCGTCGGAGCGGGACTGGCTGGCCAGCAACTCCGGCGTAAACAGCAGGCGATTGGCCAGCACAAGGACGCTGCCCAGAAGGCCGGTCACCAAAGGCAGCCGCCTCAGCCAGCGATTGGGATCCCGGGAAGCCGGAGTGGATTTAACCCTCAAAGCAGGCAGACGTCTCTCAGAGTGCCCAGTAAACCCAGTCTAGAGCTATCCAAGGCGTCAGAGGCGGCTCCAGATGCCGAGGCGCTCTTGGCGGGCTCTTTTTTGCAGGCCACCGAAGTAGCTGTCGTATTTGATGTTGTGGCTGTAGGGAGCGATGCGGGCCAGGCCGTTGCGCACCAGCATAGCGTTCATCTGCTGGCCCTCCAGCCAGACGTAGGCCTCCACCAAGCCGGTGGCATCCACATTGCGCAGCAGCTTATCCCCTTCCAGCTTGACGGTGCGGTGCAGGATGCGCTCCCGCATCAGCTCAATTGCTTGCTGGTAAAAGGGATCCTCCTCCGGGCTAAGACCTTGGATCCCGGCCAGGCGGATGAGGCGCAATTTCTGTTCCCCTTCGACCTGCACCACCAGCGTGTCACCGTTGACCACGCTCACCACCACTGCATCCGGGTAGCGATCAAAGTAGTGGTTGTCGAAGTAGAAGGGGGTATCGGGCACGACCCGCCGCTCCCCAAAGCCGTGGCCGGGCAGGGCCAAGAGCCATCCCAACACCGCAGAGCCAACAGCAATACGCCGGAACATGTCTTTCCCCCTTGCGGATAGCGGCTCCCCTCCCCCAGGGAGCGTTTGTCGGCAACACCTAAGGCGTAATGGTAGCGGCAACTGCCTGGAAGACAACCCCTTGCCAGGGATCCGATGGCCGGTTTGGGAGATGGGGATTCCTACTATGGGTGGGGGTTCTGGGCGAGAAACTCCCGATCCAAGGATAGGGGAGCAACCGGCTGGGTGAGCGTAAACTGACCGCTTACAATCCATTGTTTGAGGATCTCAGCAACTTGCATCGAGCGGCGCAGGCTGGCCAGGGGAGCGGTGCGCACCTTGCGGCCGTTGAGGGTGATGTGGCCGGATTTGAGCTGGGCATAGCTCACCAGGCCAAAGGTGGGGCGCACCCGCCGGGGGATGGAAAAGTCGATCACCGGCGCCACCAGCTCCTCATCCCGGATGGCGATGGGCTCCAGATCGGCGGGGGAAAGGATGGGGATGGGGATCCCAACCCCCAACATCAAGCTGGGGCCGTAGTTGCGGAAGTAGCAGCCCCGCACCCATTCGGCTTGCATCTGTTTGGCGTCGCCAATGAGGGCCAAGGTGGCGGCAGGGCCGATGGGGGTTTGGTTGGGCAGCCGTTTTTGCCGCGGGAAGTGTTGGGTGCCTTCCCAGGCGATGTAGCCGATGCCGCCCCCCAGAAAGATGCGGCTGCCGATCCCCACCCGGCGCAGGAGGGGGTCGTTGAGGAGGGGGGAGAGCTCACCTGGATTGGAATAGACGGCATTGCCCAGGTGCGGCTCCAGCAGGCCCAAATAGGTGTACAGGGGCCGATCCCCGCCGTTGACGCCGACAATGAAGTTTTGGTAGGCGTTGCGGGGGTTGAACAGGTAGAACTGGTTGAGCTGATCCCGCGTCAGGGTGGTCTCGTAGTCAGCGCGGGGATAGCAGTCGGTTACCTGGCCAACAGCCCGCAGGTGCACCCGCTTGCCGGCCACCAGATCGGCGATAACGTGGCCGCCCCCGTAGGGGTGATCGGCTTGCTCGCTGGGCTGGGCTGCCCCTAGGTAAAGATCCACGGCGCCAAAGCCGGCATAGGCGGGCACCCCATTTAGCCAAGCCTGGCGAATCTTGATCGGCGGATCCGTATGGCCCAGGTTGAGGATGGCCCCCGACGACTCCATCGGCTCAAAGGTGCCCGTGGTTACCACATCCACCTGCTCAAAGGCCTCCTCAAGGCTGAGGGTGGCCAGCTTGGCCTTGGCTTCCAGGGCCGTCCACACCCGCACCTGGCCTTTGGCAATGCGCCGGTTAATTTCTTCTAGAGTTCTTTCCATCGCCTTCAAAAGATGGCAAGGGTCTGGGCAGATCTCCCTCCCAGAGGGGCCACAGCGCCAATCAATATCAATAGCTTAGAGAGCCCAAAGGCGCTCGAGGGGGGAGGGTTGCCGTCGGCTGAGAGGGGGATCTTTCAGTACCCTTTCAGAGCTAGGTTGGGCATTTGCAGGGCGGCTTCCACCCGTTGCACCTGGGTTTTGAAGCTGCCATCCTGCTCCAGCCATATCTGCCTCAGGGCCGGGGGGATCACGTCCAGGCTAAACCGAGAGCTTTTGGGGCGAAATTGCACACAGGTGGAGGGACAGGCAAAGTAATCGATCCCCTGCCGGCGGCGGTGCAGGTCTTGGTGGATGTGGCCGAAGATCACCAGGCGAATGTGGTCGAACTCGTCCAAAACCTGAAACAGCCGCTCCGGCTGCTGCAGGGCACTCTGATCCAGCCAGTCGGAATCCACCGAGAAGGGGGGGTGATGCAGGGCCAAGAGAACATGGTTCTGGGCAGCCTGGCTGCGCTGCAGCTCCTGGCGGAGCCACAGCAAGGCGCCATCCGTTAGGTAGCCGCTGTCTTTGCCCGGCACCAGAGAGTTCAACAAAATAAAGCTCCAGTTCTCTCGGCTGAAGCTTTTCTCCCGGTGTACTCGCTCGGCGCAGAGCTCTGAGTTCATGTTATGAAGGCGATCGTGGTTTCCCGCCAGCCAATAGGTGTCGATGGGAAGAGCTCGCAGATGCTCCCGCAAACGGGCATAGGCGGCGGCGCTGCCATCCTGGGCGAGATCCCCGGTGAGCAGCAGCAGATCGGGCAAGGGATCCAAGGCGGCAATGGCCTTTTGCACCTGCAGGAAAGAGGTCTCCGTGTCCACCCCCAACAGCCGCTGGTGCGGCTTGGCAAACAGATGCAGGTCGCTGATCTGAACCACGTATACGGTCATAGACCAGACTGAAGGGGGATAGAAGCCCATCTCTGCAGATTTAAAACATTACCGTTTTAGCAGCAGATGTCTCGCCTGGGATCTGAAGAGCCAAATCGATCTCAATTGGTACAACCTTTATATGGATTGGGCATTGATGCAATTTCTGCAATCAGGCCTGCCTTGGCTGAGGCTTCCTAGAGCAGCTAAGATTCTCAAAAAATCTTGGAGAAAAGTCTTAAGAGACATTCAAAGAATGGCCCACATTCCTGAAGGCAGCCTGCACCTGCGGCCAGCGGGATTCTTGGGTGGAGGCAGTCAGAGTATAGAGGCGATGGTGGCGCACGGTTACCGTCACTACCTCGTGGCGGAGCTGGGATCCGATATCGGTTTGGTACTCAAACAGGTAGTAGGGCCGGCCTTGCCGCTCAAAAGCTTCGGCGGCCAACAGCTTGGTCGAGCGACCAGAGCCTTCCGGGGCGATGATCTTCTCCGCCACCAATTGCCCCACCTCGTCCGGGCCACCTAGATCGGCAATCGTCTCTCCCTTATCAAAGGGGGCAATCATCAGGCTGACGTTCTCCGTCTCGTAGACCAAGTCGCGCAGAAGCACCGCTGGCCCTTTCCCTGGCCCCAAGTTCACTGCCACCATGCCGTTGGGATAGGCAAAGGCAAAGGCTCCGCCAGGATCCCTGTAGGCGCGCAAGTTAGAGCCTGCGGAGCAGGCACCGGTGAGCAAGCTGAGGCAAACACAGAGCAGTAACAACACCCCAGAGAGCCGCTGTCCGAATCGGGCAAGATGCCCACCTTGTGCTGCTGACATGCCGGGATCCTCCGCTCAGATTGGTTACCCATCTCAATCATCCTAATATGGGCGCCTCCTCTCGAACCAGCGAAAAAAAGACCCTAGAAGTTCTTCAGCGGGATCCGTTCTGGTAGTGGCGGGAGCGCAACACCAGCACATCCGAGAGCTGGCGCAATTGACTCTGAACTTGGTCGAGCTGTTTTTTGTCCCGCACATCAATACAGAGATCGATCAGAGCCGTACGGTTGGCAAAGGTCTGCACCCTGGCATTGCGCACATTAATGCTCTGATCCGAAAGACGGGAAAGGATGTCCCGCAGCACGCCAACGCGGTCAATGACCTCCAGGCGCAGTTCCACAGGGTAGATCTGGGTGCTCTGCCGTAATTGCTCCTCGTTCCAGCGCACCGGCACCAGCCGCTCGCCCGGAACCTGAGCCACCCGCGGACAATCGCGATGATGAATGGTGATACCCTTGAAGCGGGTAACCACGCCCAGGATGGGATCCCCTGGCAGCGGGTTGCAACATTTGGCCAACTGGTGTTTCAGACCCTCCACCCCCAGGATGGGAGATTGGGATCGGCTGGAACCTCGGCTCCCATCGGCCCGCGGCAGCAGCAGCTTGGCTTCCTCAAGGGATCCCTCCTCTGGCGGGGGAGAGACTGCCGGCTTGCTCACCTCCTGCAGCCGATGGAGCACCTGCGTGGGGGTGACCTCTCCATAGCCCAGCGCCGCCAGCAGGTCGTCCACGCTGGTGTAGTTGAGCTTCTCGGCCACCTTTTGCATCCGCTCCGACTTGAGCAGCGCATCGAACCCCGTTTTGCCCAGCTCCCGCTCCAGCAAGTCCCGGCCCCGGGCGATGTTTTGCTCGCGATTGCAGCGCTTAAACCATTGGCGAATGCGGTTGCGGGCCGAGCTGGTGGCTACAAAATTGATCCAGTCCAGGCTGGGGTGGGCGTTCTTGTGGGTGATGATTTGGACAATGTCGCCATTGCGCAGGCGGGTATTCAAGGGCACGATCTTGTTGTTCACCCGCGCCCCGGCACAGTGATCCCCAATTTCAGAGTGAATGCGATAGGCAAAGTCCACCGGGCAGGATCCCTGGGGCAGGGCCAGCAAGTCTCCTTTGGGCGTAAAGACGTAAACCTCGCTCTCAAATAGGTTCTCGCGAATGGTGTCCAGGTATTCTTTGTCGTCCTTGAGGTCGTTTTGCCACTCCAACAGTTGCCGCAGCCAGGTAAAGCGCTCTTCCTCGGGCTTTACGGGGGTGCTGCCGGCTTCTTTGTACTTCCAGTGGGCGGCAATGCCGTATTCGGCCACGCGGTGCATCTCTTCGGTGCGGATCTGCACCTCCACCGGTCGGCCCTGTAGGCCGATCACAGCCGTATGCAAAGATTGGTAGCGGTTGGCCTTGGGCAAGCCAATGTAGTCTTTGAAACGACCCGGAATGGGGCGAAAACAGTTGTGAACGACCGCCAGCACCCGGTAGCATTCGCTCACGGTTTGCACGATAACCCGCACGGCCAGGAGATCGTAGATCTCGTGAAATTCTTTGCGCTGCTGCTGCATCTTGCGGTAGATGCCGTACAGGTGCTTGGGCCGCCCGCTAATCTCAAAGTGCTCTAGCCCCCCTTGAATGAGGTGCTTCCGCAGCTCTTCAATAAACGCTTGGATCTCTGCCTCTCGCTCGCTACGCTTGGCGTTGACCAGCTCTTGAATCTGGCGATAGGCTTCGTAGTCCAGGTACTTAAAGGCCAAGTCTTCCAGTTCCCACTTGAAATGCCAGATCCCCAGCCGGTTGGCCAAGGGGGCGAAGATCTCCATAGTTTCGGCTGCAATCTGTTTTTGCTTGTGGGGGGGCAGATATTGCAGCGTGCGCATGTTGTGCAAGCGATCCGCCAACTTGACCACAATGACCCGGATATCCTTGGCCATGGCCACAAACATGCGGCGGAAGTTTTCTGCTTGCTGCTCCGTTTTGCTGGAGAAATTAAACTGAGAAAGCTTGGTTACCCCCTCCACCAGCAGGCGAACCTCAGGGCCAAATTCGGCCTCTAGGGCCTCCAGGGTAACTTCCGTATCTTCGACAACATCGTGCAGAAGGCCAGCAGCTACGGTAACGGCGTCACCCCCCAACTCCCGCAACAGGCTGGCCACGGCCACCGGATGGGCGATGTAGGGATCCCCTGATTTCCGCTTTTGGCCCTTGTGCAAACAGTAGGCAAACTCGAAGGCCCGGCGCAGCAAATCTGCCTCTTCCGCCGTGTAGGATCGCAGCCCATCGCCGAGATCTTCAGCGCCTGAAAGCAAAGCCCGCAGCCATCCCGGCACCTCAAAATCCAGGCTATTTAGGTCAAAGCCTCCCTCTAAGCTGGCGGCAACAGCAGGCTGACCCATGGGAATCTAGCAAGGAGGATGGTTTACTCCCTGGAGTTTCTTACAGCCTATCCCCAACTTTACCCGTCCGCAGGCAGGTTAAAGGCAAAAAGCGCTGCGAAAAACTTCAGGGAAAAATCTGGCGCAGTGTTAGTATTCTAGTTCCATCCTATCACTCACTCTGCCGCATCTCGTAGCAACATATACAGACAGATGAAGCTAGCCTCTTGCTAGAGGGCTAGAGCTGGGAGGAAGTTGCAAAGCTAGAGGCCCTAGCCACCCCTTGCGGTAGTCGTTGAGGATTTGCCTTGCCGCTCGCTCGGTATCGCCTTGGTAGCGCCGTTGGGCCAGCTCCTGGACTGCCACGCTGCCAGGGGGGATTGGATCGAGCCAGCCGTAGCGCTGTTGCAAAAGAG
The DNA here is from genome assembly GCF_047502635.1 of Synechococcus sp. RC10B2. Lineage (NCBI taxonomy): Bacteria > Bacillati > Cyanobacteriota > Cyanophyceae > Synechococcales > Synechococcaceae > Synechococcus > Synechococcus sp. RC10B2. The sequence continues at coordinate 10,650 of NZ_JANSHO010000059.1, read as the reverse complement.
CTTGGGCCTGGGGCTGCACCTGCAGCAGTTGATCCACAAAGTAGGCCGCTACGCGCTCGGGGTCGTAGGCGGCAGCGCCAATGTCATCGCAGATGGCTAGCAGCGTGGCTGCCCGCTGATCCGGCAGCGAAGGCGGGAGGATGCCCGGCGAGTCCAGCAAATCCAACTCGCCCCCTAGCCGTACCCACTGCAGTTGCCGGGTTACCCCAGGGCGCGCGGCGCTCTCGACGGCTCGCCGTCCCAAAAGTCGATTCAACAAGGCAGACTTGCCCACATTGGGAAAGCCCACCACCACGGCCCGGACAGCCCGCGGCCGCATGCCCCGCCGTTGCCGCCGCTCGTTTACCGCTTGCCCCATCTGTAAGATGGCTTGCTTGAGGCGGGGCACCCCTTCTCCCGATTGGCCGTTGGTGGGATAGACCGGGATCCCTTGCTGCGAAAAATGCTCCTGCCACGCTTTGAGATCCCTTGCCGCAATGGAATCGGCTCGGTTAAGCGCCAAGAGGCGAGGTTTTTCCCCCAGCCACTTGTCCAGCTCAGGGTGACGGCTGGCCAGCGGGATCCGCGCGTCCACCACTTCAATTGCCACGTCCACCAGCCGCAATTGTTCCCGCAACTGGCCAATGGCCTTGGCCACATGGCCGGGATACCACTGGATGGGCGGAGAGCTCATGCCGCCAAAACCTTGGAAAAGCTCGACGGCTACGCAAACAAGGACAGGATCTACTTTAGCCTGCCCAGCCCGCTCCTTCCCAATCCCAGGGCGAGTAAAAAATAATACAGTATAGGTGTGACTAGGATCCCTTGCCAGGACAAGCTAACGTTAAGGGATGTAACAACGAAGGAGAGACAATGGTCAAGCGGGTGCGGTTGGATCCCATTGCTCAGGTGTCGGAAGTGGCCACCAACAGCAACTTGCTCTCGGTGCTGTTGCGGGAAGAGCTGAATGTCTTGAAAGAGTGCGGCGGGCGCGGCCTCTGCGCCACCTGTCATGTGTATGTAAAAGAGGGGATGGAATCGCTCTCGGCCATGACCCCCCGGGAGCAGCGCACCTTGGAGGTGATCACCACTCGTAAGACCAATTCCCGCCTAGCTTGTCAAGCGCGGGTTCTGGGGGAAGGGGTGGTGGTGGAGTTGCCGGTGGGGATGTACATCAACGCTTTTAAGGATATCGAGGTGTTGATTGGGCGGCGGGCGGAGCAGCCCCTTTTGCACCCAGTAACTGGCGCCGTTTTGGTGCAAGCGGGCAAGCTGATTACGCGCTCGGTGCTGGAGTCGGTGAAGAACCTCGATCTAGACATCCAAGAGGCTTTGGCCCGCAGCAGCCGAGATTTCTAGAGCTCTATGGGACCTGTATTTCTCGGGATCGACCTAGGCACTTCGGGAATGCGGGTGGTGGCCCTCTCGGAGGCAGGCGAGATAGTGGGCAAAAGCGAGCGCTCCTGGGATCCACCGGAAACCAACCCGGGCCGCTGGCTGCGCACCCTGAAGACGCTGCTGGCACACCTGAAGACCCAACTGGGGGATCGCTACGCCATCGTTGCCCTCAGTGCCTGTAGCACCTCTGGCACGGTTTTGCCGGTAGACGGGCGGGGCATGCCGCTGGATCAGGCCTGGCTGTATTCCGACCTGCGGGGACAGGCCCAGGCCCGGCGCTTGGGGATCCCGGCCAGTTGGGGGCTCAGCCGCTGGCTGTGGTGGGCAGAAGCCCATCCTGATCAATACCGGGACAGCTACCTGGCCCACCCGGCGGACTTTCTCCTGAGCCAACTGGGAGGCCGCCGGCGGGTAACCGATCACACCCATGCCCTAAAAAGCGGCTTCGACCTGGAAACCTACACGTGGCCGCGGGAGTGGCTGTCTCGCCATGGCCTCGACCCCAAGCGCTTTCCTGAGGTGGTGGCGCCAGGAACGGTTCTGGGAACGGTGCGGGCGGAGTGGGAGCTGGGGCCAGAGGTGCTGATTGCTGCCGGGATCACCGATGGCTGCGCCGGACAGTTGGCCGCAGGGGCTACTCGCTTGGGGCAGGTTGCCACCAGCCTGGGCACAACCCTCATCTTCAAGGCCAACAGTGCTGTTCGCGTGAGCGGGACGGAGTCCTATCCCGTGCAAACGCAAAGCCTCTACTCCCATCTGCACCCCGACCGAACCAGTTGGTGGCCAGGAGCAGCCTCCTTCTGCGGCGGCGGGGTCTTGCCCCACTTCTTCCCCGGCGGCAACTTTGCTGCCCTGGATCGGCAGGCGGAAGCCCATCTGCCCACGGGCTTGGTCAGCTATCCCCTCTGCCGACCCGGCGAGCGTTTTCCCATCCTGGATAGTGAATTTGCCGGCTTCTTGCCCCAGGCGGAAGTGGGATCCCCTCGCTTCTATGCAGCTCTCTTGGAAGGGGTGGCAATGGTGGAGCGGCTGGGGCTGGAGACCTTGGCCGCCCACGGGATCCCCATAGAGGGAACGCTGTTGACCACCGGCGGCGGCTGCAAAAGCCCTCTGTGGCTGCGCCTGCGCGCCAGCCTCCTTGCCCGCCCCTTAGCAGTGGTCAAGCACCCCGAGGCCGCCGTAGGGGCAGCTGTCCTGGCCGCCTCGGCCTATTGGTGCTGCTCGGTGCAGCAGGCTGCCGATCGGCTGGTGCAGGTGGAACGCCTCATCCAGCCCGATCCCGAGTGGGTCAAGGCCTATACCGAGATCTACTCGGAGTTCCTTAGCCGCCTTCCTAATTTCTGGAGATTCCCTGAAGGGAGAGCCACTAACCCGCTACTCACTGGGTAGCAGGTTTTCTTTTGTTTCCAATTTCTAGGGATCCCCCCGAAGGGGGAACGAGCGGAGGAAGCCCAACGTGCTGCCGAAAACTTGCGGTTTCCAATTTCTAGGGATCCCCCCGAAGGGGGAACTCACTACCTAGTCGCGATTCCATACCGCGATCGTTGGTTGTTTCCAATTTCTAGGGATCCCCCCGAAGGGGGAACTCCAGGTAGGTCACCGTTCGGCGGTGGAGCTTGTACTCGGTTGTTTCCAATTTCTAGGGATCCCCCCGAAGGGGGAACCGCGTTTCACGATGGGCCACACTATCTAAAACCTCCCCCAAGTTTCCAATTTCTAGGGATCCCCCCGAAGGGGGAACGTGTAGGATTGCCTATCCTACGGTAGGTTTGGCTTTGTTTCCAATTTCTAGGGATCCCCCCGAAGGGGGAACACCAATCGCCAAATTCGTCGTGCTCATGCGCTGGCGTTTCCAATTTCTAGGGATCCCCCCGAAGGGGGAACGACTTTACCCCGGTCGGGGATCTAACCATCCCCGAAGTTTCCAATTTCTAGGGATCCCCCCGAAGGGGGAACTGGAGTTTAAACAAAACGGAGTCCGTTTGATATACAGTTTCCAATTTCTAGGGATCCCCCCGAAGGGGGAACCACAACGGAAAGTTGTTGTGGTTTTATGATGATAAAGGTGTTTCCAATTTCTAGGGATCCCCCCGAAGGGGGAACATGGAAAACGTTGAAACTGAATGACAACATCGTTCAGTTTCCAATTTCTAGGGATCCCCCCGAAGGGGGAACGTTGAGTACGAAGGCTTTGCCGAGCAGTTCTATATGGTAGTTTCCAATTTCTAGGGATCCCCCCGAAGGGGGAACAGTGCACACTCCACGAAGTGCCCGACTGGGTGGAGTTTCCAATTTCTAGGGATCCCCCCGAAGGGGGAACCTCATTTGGGTCGAATTTGCATTTAAATTCTTCCTCGTGTTTCCAATTTCTAGGGATCCCCCCGAAGGGGGAACACTCTGGAAAGCCGGCAAAGGGGAGGTTGATCCTAACTTGTTTCCAATTTCTAGGGATCCCCCCGAAGGGGGAACAGCCCTCTTCGATGATCACCCAGCGATCTTTATAAGGGTTTCCAATTTCTAGGGATCCCCCCGAAGGGGGAACTTTTATCCCACACAAGGGAGGAGTACATTATGATTACAGTTTCCAATTTCTAGGGATCCCCCCGAAGGGGGAACTTTTATCCCACACAAGGGA
>NZ_JANSHO010000059.1:0-6538 GCF_047502635.1 Synechococcus sp. RC10B2 | reverse complement strand
GGAGTACATTATGATTACAGTTTCCAATTTCTAGGGATCCCCCCGAAGGGGGAACCCGTGACCCCTCACGGATTGAAATAGGGAGTATACAAGTTTCCAATTTCTAGGGATCCCCCCGAAGGGGGAACTCTACCCTTATTAAACCCAAGCGGGGCAAGGAATGCAAGGCCTATTTGCGAGGGGGTCGGTCGAAGAGGGCAAAAAAAGGCCTTGCAGAGGAGGGGTGAGAGGCCTGAAAGCCTTGTGGCGCAAGGCATCGAGCGGGTCAACGAAAAAATCGGCTTTTGCGGGTTTTGGCGAGGCGCTCGCAGAAGCGTTGATACCGTTTTTATGTGCTTTTGGCAACATGGCTAGGATCGGGATCCCTGGCAAGTCCGAGCTAGGGGCTAATTGCGCAGGCGACCGGAGCGGAGGATGCTGAGGATGAGCCACAGTCCCAAGAGGCTGGCGGCGCCAAAAAGCAGCTCGCTCAGCCAGAAGACCTGGAAGCGCTGGGTTTGCGCCGAGATGATGGCGGCGCCGATAATCAGGGATCCGACCAGGATGCTGTAGGAGAGGCGGTTGGCCGACTGATCCAGGCTGATGCGGAGGTCTTCCAGCTCTTGGATGGTGAGGTTCCAGCGTTGGGTTTCCGAGGTGATGCGGCTAAGCAGCACTTCCAATTGCCGCGGCGACTGCAGCGAGAGGTTTTTCAGGTCCAAGGCTGTGCGCAGCAGCGAGGGTAGGGGAGCTTCCCCCAGCAACTGCTGCCGAAACACGTCCGCCATCAGGGGGCGAATTTGCTCCGGCAGATTGTAGTCTGGGGTGAGCTGGCGGGCGATCCCTTCCAGATTGGCCAGGGCCTTGGCGCACAGCCCCAGGTTGCCGGGGATGCGGATCTGGTTGCGCCGCGCTGCTTGCAGGATCTCGGAGAAAAGCTGGCTAAAATCCAGCTCGGCCACAGTTAGGGTGTAGTACTGCCGCAAAAGACGCTCGTATTCCCGCTGCAACTGGGCCAGGCTGACGGCGGGATCCCGCAAGCGGCCCCTGGGGCTTTCCGGCAGGGCCAGCTCCAGGGTGAGTTCGGCACAGCGCTGGGCATCCAGGCTGACGATGGCCAAAATCAGCTCCAGCACAATCTGCTGCGTGCGCGGATCCAGCCGCCCAATCATGCCGCAGTCCAAGAGGGCTACGCGACCGGATCCCAAATAGAACAAGTTGCCGGGGTGGGGATCGGCGTGGAAGTAGCCGTCGATGCAGATCTGCTGGAAAAAGGCGCGGGTGAGCAGGCGGGCAAGCTGCTGCGGCTCGGCGTCGCTGCGATCCGCCTCCAGGAGTGGCTTTCCTTCGATCCACTCCAGGGTCAGCACCTTGGGGGTGGTAAGAGCCCAATAGACGCGCGGCACCACCAGTTGGTTGGGATCAAACCAACGGCCAGCCTGCAGGCGTTGCCGCAGCTGCTCCGTGTGGCGGGCTTCCTGGGTAAAGTCCAGCTCCGCCTGAATGGCCCGGCAAAACTCATCCGCCAAGGCCACCACGTCTGCCAGCCGGCCAAATTCTGTTTGCGCCACCAATTCAGCAATGCTGCGGATGAGCCTTGTATCCCGCTCTACTATTGCCTCCACGCCGGGCCGCTGGATCTTGAGGGCCACCGCTTCGCCGCTGACGAGATGGGCGCGATGGACCTGGGCAATGGATCCCGCCGCCACCGCTTTCGTGTCGAGGCTGCTGAATACCTGTTCCAGCGGCTTTCGCAACTGCTGGCGCAGCAGGATCTCCACCGCGTTCCAGGGCACGGGGGGCACATTGCTCTGCAGGGTGCTGAGGGCCTCGATATACTCCCGCGGCAGCAGGTCGGGGCGGGTGCTCAGCAACTGGCCCAGCTTCACATAGACCGGCCCCAGATCCACCAGGATGTTGCGCAGCACCAGGGGTGGTGGCAGTTGCGGCTCTTCCGCCTTGCCCAAAGAGAGCAAGCGCCGCATGTAGTCCCAGCCGTGGCGCAGGACTACTTCTAGGATCTCCGCCTGACGGGCGCTATTCTGGGCCAGCCGCGCAAAGACCACCTCTTTCCTCTCCTCTTCCGGGCTTGCCTAGGAAGGCTTAGAAAAAGGGCACGGGAGCCACCCGGCGGGTTCCATCCCAGCCGCTGGCTAGCCCTTCTCGCAAGACCCGCAGCACCTCGTCGGTGCTGGCGTTGGGCTCGGCAAAGGAGAAGAGGTGCTTATAGCGCAGCCTCCCTTCGCGATCCACGATGAACTGGCCTGGCAGGGGCGCCCCCAGGGCTTGGCCGACGCCGTAGAGCCGAAAGGTTTTGCACTCCGGATCCACCAGCAGCGGATAGGGCAGTTCCAGGTCGGCTTGGATCTGTTGGCTTTGCACCGGGTCGGTGCTGGTAACCATCAGCAGCTCTGCTCCCAGAGCCCGGATCTCCTCGTAGCGGGCCTTCAGCTCCTGGATGTGGGGGTAGCAGAAGGGGCAGAAGAGCTTTTCTGTAAAGATGCGGGTAAAGGCCAGAACCACCGGCTTTTGGCCGCGGTAGTCCGACAGGCGCACGGGATCCCCGTGCACATTGGGCAGCTCAAAGTCAGGGGCCAGCTCGCCAATCTGCAGAGGGCTGTTGGCCGGCTGGGGGATGAAGTTGTCGAAAAAGCGACGGTTGAACAGGCTGCTGTTGCTGGTCATTGCCATTTTTTACGTTTCTTTACTACCTGCCACCAGCCTAACCCAAAGCCTCGGCCACTGCCTTTAGCCGTCGCAGTTGTGCCCGCATGTCGTGCCGGGTCAGCTCCGCTGCCACCAGATAGAACCCTGCCGCCACCCAAGGGTTGGGGATGCAAAACTCAAAGCGGTTTACCAATAGCGTTCCCAGCGGCTGGGGGCAACATTCCCAGCGGTCGGTGCCCTGAAAAAAACCCTCAAACTGCCACTGCACCAGGCCCTCGGCCCGCTCGGCGATCACGCAGTCTAGGCTGGGGGAAACCAGCGGCAGGCGCAGGAAAAAGCGGTAGCGGCTGCCCAGTTGCCCAGTGGGGGATCCCAGCGCCTCACAGCCCAACAGGGGGTTGAGCCAGCGCCGCATCAGCGCTGGATCGATTAGACAGCGCTCCACCTGGGCCACGCCAGCGGCAATTTCAATCGCTTGAGTATAGACGGGCATGCTCTAGGGAGCGGCTGCAGCGGCAGGCTGCGCTTCGCCGCCAGGGACGACGGTACTCAGCAAAATCAGGATATCGCGATACTCCACCTGATCCGGCCCGCGGCGGGGGGATCCCACTTGGATGACCGCCTGCTGGGGCGGCCTGTCGGGGCGAGGGGGAGACTCGAACACCAGCGTGCGGATGCCGCCGGCCTGCTCGAGATCGGAGAGGAGATCCCAGCCCCGGCCCCAGAGGGTGCGGCGGTAGTAGGCGGCGATCTCCGAGAGAGGTTGAGAGGTCTGCAAAATCAGGGAGGCAAGCCCTCCTTCCTGATCCCAAATTTGCCCCGAAGAGATGACGGTGGCGTCGGGCAAGCGCAACTGGTGCGGGAAGTGGGGAGGGAGAGCGCGGGTATCGCCCACGGAAGCCTCAAAATGGGTGCCATCTTCGCCGATGTGGCGCAGCACCGGATCCGGGGGGGCAGCTTCGGAAGGAGATGCGTCTGGCCAAGGGCGACAGGCAGCCAACAACGCTAGCGACAGCCAAGCCAGAAGTTGCACCTGACCTGGGCAAAAATGTCCTCTCATCGCATAGCCAGGGATCCCTCAGTGGGTTATAGCGGATCCCCATTCCTCCCCACAACCCGTTAGCAGGGATAGCAGGACCCCTCGAGCTGCACAAGCGGCAACTGCACAGCCTAAGATAGGTTCTGGAGAGGTGTCCGAGTGGTTTAAGGAAGCAGTCTTGAAAACTGTCGTGGCGCAAGCCACCGTGGGTTCGAATCCCACCCTCTCCGTCAAATCAAGTTTGCCGCAGGGAGACCATCCAGACCTAGCTGGATTCCCTTGTCTCAGTTCCCAGAGGTTTGTTTTCAGAGGCAGCCGGCCAGAGGCCGCGGCAGCTAGGATCCACTCTCAGCAGGATGAGGATCCTCTTTTTTTGGGGGTTCTCGAGGAGAAGATTTTTGGCTCCACTGGAGTTGTCGCAGGATCCCGCGTAACAGGGCCACCTCGGACACGGTCAGGCCGGCGCGGTGAAAGAGGGCGCGCAGCTTGAGCATCTTGCGGCGAGCGGTGTGGGGGTGCAGGTAGCCAATTTGCAGCAACAGCGCCTCCAGGTGGCCGAAAAAACCCTCCAGCAGCTCGAAGGGAGCCGGCTTTGAGATCCCAGAGCTGGTCACTGGCGGGGGAAGATTCTGGCAGAGGAGGGTGCGCAGCTCGTAGCAACAGATGCCCACTGCCTGGGCCAAGTTCAGGGAAGGGTAGGCCGGATCGGTGGGGATCTGGATCTGGCGATGGCAGAGGGCCAGCTCTTCGTTGCTCAAGCCCCGATCTTCAGGGCCAAACACCAGAGCGGCAGGGCCGGCAGCCAGCAGCTCCGGGAAAGCCTGGCGGGGAGACTGAATTTGCCATTCGGGCGGGTAGGGCTCGCGGCGGCCTGCTGTCCCGAATACCTGCACACATCCCTGAAGGGCCTCGGCTAAGGTTGGCACCTGCCGGGCTTGGCGGAGCAAGTCCGTCGCATGCACGGCCATGGTGACTGCTTCTGCGTCGAGGGGATCGCATTGGGGATCCACCAACACCCACTGCCGCAGGCCCATGTTTTTCATCACGCGGGCAATGGCCCCGAGATTGCGCGGCCCTGCCGGCCGCACTAACACAAGGCGTACCTGCGCCAATCGCTCCTGAGCCCAGTTGGACGATGCCGGCATTGCTCAGAAATCGCAGATAGGGATCCCCTAAAGTAGAGGAGTTAGATCTTGTCATAGATTGCGCCGATGGGATCCGCCTACCGCCGTTGGCTGAGTTGGATGTGCCTATTGCTGCTGGGGTGCTGCTGGGGATCCCCAGCCTTGGCTGCCCATTCGTCGCTCTCCCCAGCAGCAGAGCCGACTCAGGTGTCGCCCCAGCTCGTTCGCGATAGCGGTGCGGAGCACTTTTCTCTGGCCGAGGCGCGACAGCGGCTGGAAGCCATTGCCGAGGCCATGCGCTCGATCCGCCTGTGCAGCCGCCCCAACTGCCGTTACCGCGATATCTCCGTCGAGGTTCGACCCATAGCAGGAGCCGAGCCGCCGGAGTACGAGGGCCGCATCGACGCCGCCATCGACCGCCCCTCCGGTAGCTTGGACAGGGCCCACTACCGGCTGCGATTTCGGGGGGGGCGTTGGCAGTTGTTGGGGGGGGAAGAGGTTTCCGATGTCTCCTCGTTTTTCTTTGAGGGAGATACTTACGAGGTGTTCAGCGCCTACGGCAGTCGCAAAGGCAAATTGGCAGACGCCAGCAGCAGCCTGCGCGTTGGCTATCGGGAACTCTACTATCGCGTTTTCGACCGGGGCCAAGAGCGTTGGCCATAGAGACCTATGAGAGAACAACAACACACCTTGGCCAGCTCTATTTCCCTAGAGGGGGTGGGCCTGCACACCGGCCTGCCGGTTCGCTGTAGCCTGCATCCGGCCCCTGCCAGCAGCGGTCGAGTCTTTGTGCGGGTGGATCAGCCGGGCTCCCCTCCCATCCCCGCTCGGTTGGGATCCCTGGCCCCTGCCGCTCTCTGCACCCGTCTACAGCAGGGATCCCCCCCTGTCCAGGTGCAGACGGTGGAACACTTGTTGGCCGCTCTTTACGTGCTGGGCATCGACAACTGCCGCATCGAGGTGGAGGGGCCGGAGCTGCCGATTCTGGATGGCTCCGCCCTGCCCTTTGTGGAGGCCGTTGCCCAAGCCGGGATCCTGGCCCAGGAGCAGCCGGCCCTGCTGGGGGTGATCCAGGAGCCGGTCACGGTCTGGGCAGGGGAAGCCTTTGTCAGCGCCGTGCCCTACCCCGGGTTTCGCTTTACCTATGGCATCGATTTTGCCGACTGCCCTATCGGCCAACAGTGGCTGAGCTGGCGGGAGAACAGGGCGGACTTTGTCCAATCCATTGCCCCGGCCCGCACCTTCGCCCGCCAACAGGATGCGGAGCTGGCCCGCCAACAGGGGCTGATTCAGGGGGGCAGCTTGGAAAATGCTATCGTCTGCAGCAAAACCGAGTGGTTGGGGCCGTTGCGCTTCCCGGATGAGCCGGTGCGCCATAAGCTGATAGATTTACTAGGAGATCTCAGCTTGTTGGGCTGCCGCTTGCAGGGGCACATTGTGGCCTACAAGGCGGGCCACGCCCTCCACCACCGTTTGGCTGAGCAGTTGCTCAAGAGTGGATCCCTGCAGGTGGAGCCAGCTCAAGAGCAAGCAAGGGATCCCCTTTGCCTCGGTGGGGTGGAATCTCGCTCTTCGTTTTGAGGGGGATCCCGGCTGCTGGGATGGGTGAAAAGTTCCTGGCCTGCTGCAATTTCTCTGTGCGGCCTTGCTTTGGGTTCAATGCCCGCCCATGCGGGCTTTAGCTAATCCGCCGTTCGCGCTAGCGGGACGTAGTCCTGGAAGCCCCGCT
>NZ_JANSHO010000058.1:0-2893 GCF_047502635.1 Synechococcus sp. RC10B2 | reverse complement strand
TATCGCTTCACCGCTGAGCAGTAATGCTCAGCAGTGTTCAGCGTAAATGTATCAGTTTTGGCACCCTCTGCCTCACCACTGCCCCATGAGCAAGCCCAAAGCCGGGATCCTCTACAACGACGCCAAGCCCGCCGCCAAGCGCAGCAGCGAAACCCTGTCCCGCTGGTTTCAGGAACAGGGTTGGGAAGTCTGTGTCGCACCCAACTGGGGCGGCATCCTTGGCTACGCCAAGCTTGACAGTCCCGTCTGCTTGACCAAGGTGGACAGCCTGGCCCCCGCCGGCTTTGACGAGAGCATGAAGTTTGCCGTGGTGCTGGGGGGAGACGGCACCGTTTTGGCAGCAGCCCGGCAACTGGCCCCCAAAGGGATCCCCTTGCTGGCCGTGAACACGGGCCACCTGGGCTTTCTGACAGAGACCTACCTAACCCACCTGGAGGAGGCGGCCAAGGCAGCCATTGCTGGCGAGTACATTCTCGATCGCCGCAGCATGTTGCTGGTGCAGGCCTACCGCGGCAACGAATTGCGCTGGGAGGTGCTCAGCCTCAACGAGATGGTGCTCCACCGCGAGCCCTTGACCAGCATGTGCCACTTTGAAGTAACCATTGGGGATCACTCACCGCTGGATGTGGCTGCCGACGGCATTATTTTAGCCACCCCCACCGGTTCCACCGCCTATGCCCTTTCTGCGGGAGGGCCGGTCATCACTCCCGGCCTGCCGGTGTTGCAGTTGATCCCTATCTGTCCCCACTCGATGGCCTCACGGGCTCTGGTCTTTCCCGATTCGGAAGAGGTATGGATCAGCCCCGCCAGCCCTCAGCCGCTGGTTTTGGTAGCGGACGGCAATGCCGGCTGCTACATCCTGCCAGAAGACCAAATTCGCGTTGTCCGCGCCCCCTACTGCACAGATTTGATTCGCCTACGCCGACCGGAGTTTTTCCGCGTCATGCGGGAGAAATTGGGCTGGGGCCTAACCTACGCCTCCAAGCCCACCTCGGTAGAGCTGCCTTAGTTAGAAAACTTAAATGAGGAGGGGCTGTCGACTTCGATGGGGCCCAGCCCTCTTTTTTGCACCAGGGTTTGCAGCTCGTGCACAAGGTGTTGATCTCGGGAGGCCGTTCGGGCCCCGGACTCGGCAGCCCACGCTTTCAAGTCTTGAATCTGGTCGCGGGCGATGGCGGCCAGGGGAACGGTTTGGCGAATGGCGCCGAGAATATCCTCCTGGGTAAACTCGCGGGGCGGATCCTGGTTGAAGGCCATGTGCATGGCATCGTAGATGGTCTGCTCAATTTCTGCGCCGCTGAAGTTTTCGCTGGCCATGGCCAGCTCAGGGTAGGCAAAATCCCGCACGCGGTTGGGCCGCAGCCGCTGGATGTGGACTTGGAAGATCTCCTCCCGCTCCCGTTGGTTGGGCAAATTGACGAAGAAAATTTCGTCAAACCGGCCTTTGCGCAGCAGCTCGGCCGGCAAGATGCGGACATTGTTGGCGGTGGCAACAATAAAAACGGGTTTGGTTTTTTCCTGCATCCAGGTGATCAGGCTGCCGAAGACCCGCTTGCTGGTGCCCGAATCCCCTGAAAACTCGCTGTTGACGCCGCCAAAGGCTTTATCCAACTCATCAATCCACAACACACAAGGGGCCATGGCTTCGGCAATTTGGATCATCTGGCGCACGCGGCTTTCGCTTTCGCCGACGATCCCGCCGAAGAGTCGCCCCACATCCAGCCTGAGCAAGGGCATGCGCCACTCGCGGGCTATGGTTTTGGCACATAGAGACTTGCCGGTGCCCTGGATCCCGGCCAGCAAAATGCCCTTAGGACTGGGCAAGCCATAGGCACGGGCCTGGGCACTAAAACTGTTGCGGCGCTGCCGAATCCAGGCTTTGAGGTTTTCCAGGCCGCCGACATTTTGCAAGGTCTCGGAGGGGTTGTAAAACTCCAGGATTTCCGTCTGGCGGATGTATTGTTTTTTCTCTTCCAGAACAAGGTCAATATCGCCCTCGCTGACCTTGCCCTTGGCGGCTAGGGCGCGGGCCAGGATCCGCTCAATGCGCTGCCGGGTCAGTCCTTGGCAGGCTCGAACCAGTTGTTCCCGCGCCGGGCCGCTTAGCTCCAGTTGACGGGCAGGGATCGCGCGGGTAATGATCCGCTCAATTTCGGCGATGCTGGGCAGGGGAAAATCATAGACCACAATTTCCTCGCGCAGCTCGGCAGGGACAACGGCTTCTTGGCTCAAGAGGATGATGGACTTGCGGCTGTGGCGGCTCTCTCTGGCCAGGGTTTTCAGGTAGCGGATGACGGGGTAATTGTCCGAGCGTTCCGGATTTCTCAGGGTGGGGTTTAGGTCTTTGAGAACACAAATAACCGCCTCGTCCTCTTTGATGGCGCCGATGCGGCCCAGAGCAGGCATCAATTGGCCTTTGTTTTGGCCGTTATCTGACCAGCCGGAGACGATATCCCAGATTAGGAGTTTGCGCTTGGGGTTGAGGGAATCGGCTAGAACTTGCAGGAGCTCCTCTGCCGGGGCTTCTTCGGGAGTAACCAGGTAGATCAAAGGGTAGCGGGCGCGAACCACTAAGTCCAGCAGTGTGAGGATGTCTTGGTGATTGCTGGCAAAGGCGAGATCTGAGGGACTCATGGATCCACTGAGAGCGGCTGTAGGTAGTGTAGCCAAGGGATCAGGCTAGGGATGGATGGCTCCGTCGGGGAGGATGGCCCCTTTCAAGTCGGCGAATTGATCCCAGCCGGGACTTAGTTTTGCGCCCCATAGGTTTGCCCCCTTTAGGTTCGTGCCACCCAGCTTTGCTCCCCTCAAGTTGGCTCCCCTCAGGTCAGCCCTGCTCAGGTCGGCCCCGCTCAGGTTGGCCCCGCTCAGGTTGGCCCCGCTCAGGTTGGCC
>NZ_JANSHO010000057.1:0-3256 GCF_047502635.1 Synechococcus sp. RC10B2 | reverse complement strand
GGTCGTACCTTAACAACTCACGCGATTGCAAAGAGTTATTTGCTGCCGGTCTGCGGTGCGTGCGTCCACCCGCACCGTGTGACCGGGTCACGGTCGGTTGGCCGTGACGGAAGGAAGACATGATGAGCACACGATGGATGCCATGGCGCTGCGTGCCGATGAAGGACGGGGCACGGCACCGATATGCTCCGGGGAGCCGCGTGCAGGCTGTGATCCGGAGGTCTCCGAATGGGGCAACCCGCTGCCATCTGGCAGCGCTCCGCAACAGCGGAGCGGGAACCCGGCCAACTGAAACATCTCAGTAGCCGGAGGAAGCGTGAACCACACCCGTAGTAGCGGCGAGCGAACCGGGTGCAGCCTAAACCGCGGGCGTGAAATAGGGAGCAGCCGTTGCGCCCGCGGGGTTGGAGGACGACCCGTGACCGACCTGCTCGTCGGTCACCCGAGCGACCGCGCTGCGCCGAAGCAGTGTGGAACCCTGCACCGCAGAGCGTGACAGTCGCGTAGGCGGGCGCCTCAGCCGGGTGGGTCGCTCCTGAGTAGGTCCGGGCACGAAGAACCCGGACTGAAGCTGGGCAGACCACTGTCCAAGGCAACCTACACGCAGTGACCGATAGCGCACAGTACCGTGAGGGAACGGTGAAAAGCACCCCGGTGAGGGGAGTGAAAGAGACCCTGAAATCGTGTGCTTCCACGCCGTGGGAGCCGGAAACACCGGTGACCGCGTGCCTTTTGGAGTATGATCCGGCGAGTTATCCTCGGTGGCGTGGTTAAGGCAGTGCCAGCCGGAGCCGGAGTGAACGCGAGCCTGAACAGGGCGACCGTCGCCGGGGATAGACCCGAAACCGTGTGAGCTACCCATGGCCAGGCTGAAGCGTCCCTAACAGGACGTGGAGGGCCGCACCGGTGTCTGTTGCAAAAGGCTCGGATGAGCTGTGGGTAGGGGTGAAATGCCAATCGAACACGGAGATAGCTGGTTCTCCCCGAAATGTATTGAGGTACAGCCGCGGCTACGCCACCCCTGGAGGTAGAGCGCTGTTGTTGCGCGGGGGCTTCACCGCTTACCAAGCGACGGCAAACTGCAAATGCCAGGGGTGGGCACCGCGCGTGAGACGGCGGGTGCGAACATCCGTCGTCGAGAGGGAAACAACCCAGACCGCCGGCTAAGGTCCCCCAGTCATCGCTAAGTGGGAAAGGTTGTGGCGCCGCTCAGACAACCAGGAGGTTGGCTTAGAAGCAGCCATCCTTGAAAGAGTGCGTAACAGCTCACTGGTCAAGCAGCGCTGCGCCGACGCTGTAGCGGGGCAAAGCGATGCACCGAAGCCGCGGGTTTGCCATCGGCAAACGGTAGGGGAGCGTCGTCGTCGCGCCGAAGTCGGCGCGGAAGCGTCGGTGGAGTGACGACGAGTGCGAATGCCGGAATGAGTAACGGAGAAGCGATGTCGCAATCATCGCCACCGAAAGTCTAAGGGTTCTGCCGCACGGGTGCACCGCGGCAGGGTAGTCGGGCCTAAGGGGACGGCACACGCCTGACCCGATGGACAACAGGTTGATAGTCCTGTACCGTGTGGTGGTCGTTGGACCAATGCCGGATGCTGAGGGGTAGTCGCCGCGGCGAGACGAGCGCCGTCCAAGCCGGTAGGGAGCCGCACGACGCAAATCCGTGCGGCGGTGACCGAGAGGCGAGTGAAAGGGGTGCGGGCAACCGCACGCCGATGGCGAGGCGCCTGTGCAGCCAAGAAAGGCCGGCTCGGAAGACCACCCACGCCCGTACCGCAAACCGACACCGGTAGACAGGTTGAGGAAACCAAGGTGGACGAGTGACCCCTGGTTAAGGAACTCGGCAAATTGACCCCGTACCTTCGGAAGAAGGGGTGCTGCGCGTAGCGTGAAACCCCTAGCGGGTGGAGCGCGAGGCAGCCGCAGGGTCCAGGCCCAGGCGACTGGTTACCAGAACCACAGCTCCCTGCTCAAGCCGTAAGGCGACGTATAGGGGGTGATGCCTGCCCAGTGCCGGAAGGTTAAGGGGCGGGGTGCAAGCTCCCAACCGAAGCCCCGGTAAACGGCGGCTGTAACTATAACAGTCCTAAGGTAGCGAAATTCCTTGTCGGGTAAGTTCCGACCCGCACGAAAGGCATCACGATCTGGGCACTGTCTCGACCAGGGGCTCGGTGAAATTGCAGTGGCCGTGAAGATGCGGCCAACTCAGAGCGGGACAAAAAGACCCCGTGGAGCTTTACTACAGCTTGCCATCGGGTAGCGGAGGCCGATGCGTAGGATAGGTGGGAGGCGGAGAAGGTCGGCTTGCGGGCTGACTGGAGCCGACGGTGAAATACCACTCTTCGGTCTGCGCTGCCCTCACCCGCCTGCGGCGGGGACGGTGGCTGGTGGGTAGTTTGACTGGGGCGGTCGCCTCCTAAAAGGTAACGGAGGCGCGCAACGGCGCCCTCAGGCGGGATGGTCATCCGCCGTGGAGTGCAACGGCAGAAGGGCGCTTGACTGCGAGGCAGACCAGCCGAGCAGGGATGAAAGTCGGCCGTAGTGATCCCACAGGACCGGGTGGAAGGCCTGTGGCTTAACGGATAAAAGCTACCCCGGGGATAACAGGCTCAGACCGCCCAAGAGTTCATATCGACGGCGGAGCGTGGCACCTCGATGTCGGCTCGTCGCATCCTGGGGCTGGAGTAGGTCCCAAGGGTTGGGCTGTTCGCCCATTAAAGCGGCACGCGAGCTGGGTTCAGAACGTCGTGAGACAGTTCGGTCTCTATCCGCTCTGAGCGACTAGAGCAGTGCGCGGGGCTGGCCCTAGTACGAGAGGACCGGGCTGGACGGACCGCTGGTGGAGGAGTTGTAGGGCGTCCTGCAGGCTCCGTAGCTATGTCCGGGAGTGAGAACCGCTGAAAGCATCTAAGTGGGAAACACGCCGCAAGACGACTGCTCTCACAGCGCAAGGCTGGTAAGCCCCCCGCGAGATGAGCGGGGAAAGCGGCCGGAGCTGGAGGCGGGGTGACCCGTAGAGGCGACCGGTGCGCAGGGGCGAGGGCTTCCTTCCGTCACGGCGAACCGACCGGCAGCAGGGGGGGATGTCCCCCCATAGGCAATCGCGTGAGGGGTGAAGGGACGACCGTTCCTTCAGCCACTGGGTGTGTGTAGAGCGCGGTGGACCCACCCCGTCCCATCCCGAACCGGGTCGTGAAACACCGCAGCGCCGATCCTACTGGCGGCTCACCGCTGGGAACCTAGGTCCATGCACCCT